>JBMTAX010000046.1:0-11345 GCA_049429145.1 Myxococcota bacterium | reverse complement strand
AAGGAGATCGTCGCGCGGCTCGGCTTCCTCGGGCTATTGCTCGCGGGCGCACTAGGGGCGCTCGCGGTCATGACGCGGCACACCGAGGTACGCGCAGGCGCCCAACTGGCGGGCGCCCTCGCCATCGTGGTGTGGGGCCTTGGGCAGGCCTGGAGCTTCGTCGTCGCACGTCGTTCGAACGCGAGCGCCGCCCTGCGTCGCTGACCTTCTCAGTTATCCTCTCTGGGGGTCTTGTCCCACACGCCCGCTGGGGCGGAGCAGACCTCGCCGAGGGGAACCACCACCATGGTCCCGTCGTCGTAGCAGAAGAGCCGCGCATGAGTGGCTTCGCCGTCGGCAGGCAGAAGCCGCTCGAGGCGAGCGACCCCCAGAGCTGGGCGTGAGGGCACGACGACGAGCCGGCCCGGCAGCGGGGTGGTTATGGCGCTACCTCGACGGTGATGGTGGAAGACAGCTCGGGGCCGTAGCTGAGGTGCAGTCCGTCGGCCAGCTGCAGGGTGAGTCGATGGGTACCCGGGGAGAGCGCCAGCTCGGTTTCAGTTTGGCCTTTGCCAAAGTGAATGTGCTTGTCATCGGCGGGAACGGCCATCCCGAGAGCGACGGGCTCTCCATCGACAATGACGTGGTGGTGGCCGCTGGTTTTGTCGAGAGGGTCCTGTCCGGCGGGTCGTACGCTCATTCCCTCGAGACCGAAGGCCAGCTTGACGGGGCTCTTCACCGTCGCTCCGTCCGCAGGCGCGAGGAAGAAGACTTTGGCGGGCGCGGTGGGCTCTACCACCTCGATGGTGATCGTCGACGATAGTGCCGGCCCGTAGCTCAAATGTGCACCATCGGCGAACTGCAGGGTCAGCGTGTGCTTGCCGGGGGCCAGAGCGAGACGGGTCTCAGTTTGACCCTTGCCGAAGTGGATGTGCTTGTCATCGGCGGGAACCGCAGTGCCCTGCGCCACCGGCCCTCCGTCGACGATCACATGATGGTGGCCCTTCGTCTTGTCGTCCATGGCTTGGCCCGCCGGGCTAACGCTCATGCCCTCGACGGCGAAAGCGAGTGGCACGGGTGAGAGCACCCTCGAACCCTCTTGAGGGTATGCGAAGAAGACACGCGCACCATCGGTGGCACCTGCTGTCGCTGCACTGCCAGTGTGCGTCGCGCTGTGCTCACCGTGGTCGTGCCCGTTGTCGGCTGCAGGTGGCGTCGCAGCGGCGGCAGCAGGCGGAGCATTGCTCTCCGGCGAGGGGCTCGAGCAGGCGAGGGGGGCGAGGGCGCCAGCGACGAGGAACAGACGGGACAAAGCGATGCGCATAAAACCTCCGGCCTCCCGTCCTAGCGAAGGCGGCGTCGTCGGGGAAGGGGCAGACAGGTCACCGTGAGCCGCCGGTTTCCGAGGTTCTCGGTGACCGGCTCGACGAGACCGCGAATCGCGCCATAGCCGCGGTTGGCCTACCGAGGCGGTCTTTGTCCCACCCACCCCACGGCGACGTTTGCGTGCCGCACGACGGTCGACGTAGCCTCCCTTCCATCACCACCACATGGGGCAACAGCCATGTCTGCAAACCAGGCGCGCGTCCGAAACGCCATCAACGCCTTCGGGTCCATCCTGCGCCAGTCGGCCCTCGCAGAGGCCACCGACGTGCAACAAGTGCTCGTTACCCTTGAGCATCTCCTCGGCCACATGCGGGCCGATGGGCCTCTCGATCTCCGCCCGCTGCGGGACTTGCTCCTCGAGTCAAGGGTGCCCGACGATGCGATCACCGAAGCGTTCGTCGCTCTCGACCATCGCAGCGCCCAGCACGGCGTCCCGTTGCTGTTGCCGCCGCACATCGAGAATCTGAATGCCGAACGACGTGCGAAACTCATCGATGCCTGGGTTGCAGGGGGGGGCGGCGCCCCGCGACCCCAGGAAAGCCTGAAGAACCAGAAAGCGCCCGGCCCTACGGCTCCCGTCAAGAACCCCAACGCTCAGCCCTCCCAGGTCGGTCGGCTCCTCGGAGTCTTGTTCCTCATCGTGGTCGTGGGCGGTGGTGGCCTCGCCTACCAGAGGAGCACAGGTGGGTCTCGCGCGGAGCGGGTCACCATCTCCAATAGCAACGCCCTTTCGTGCGATGAACTCAAGGTCAATGGCGAGATCGCGGTATGCGCCATGAGCAGTTCCCTGTGGCAGTTCAACCAGCAGCCTTCGTTGCAGCAGCGCGCCACGGCGACCAAGCAGGCACTCGCGCCTCGCCTCGTAAAGTCGGTCCTCGTGCTCGTCGACGGCAACATCAAGGCGCGCCTGTAGCGGAGTCAAGGGCGTGCGCCGGAGTCCCTTGTCGGCCTCATGATGGCCGGTCGGGATAAAACCGCTTCCCCGCTTTCGCGTGTTCGGTGAGCAACACCGGTGGGGCAAACCGCGCCCCGTGGGCATCGCGCAACCGTTCCAGGCTCGCCACAACGTGCGAAGCTCCCTGCTCGTCGATGAAACGGAAGGGCCCCCCCCGGAAGGCAGGAAAGCCGAGGCCAAAGACGGCGCCGACGTCACCATCGGAGGCGTTCTCCAGGATGCGGTCTTGTAGGCACGTCACGGCTTCTGCGACGAAGCGAGCCCACATGCGGGTCTGCACTTCGCCGACCGCAAAGCTGCGTGCCTTGGACGACAGCAACTTCGAGGTCTGCAGCAGTGCCATGGCATCAGCGTTTATCGGCTTGCCAGAATCGCCGCCTTGGATTCGTCGCATGGCGCCACGCAGGAAGCCCCGGGTTCGGGAACGCGACGACGCATCGTACCGGTAGAAACCGCGCCCGCTCTTGCGACCCAGGAAGCCAGCCTTAACCATGGCATCGAGCGCTGTGGTGTCACGAGGGCCAAACCGAGGTTCGAAGAACGACTGAAGGTCGTGGGCGACGTGGGCCGCTACGTCCAGCCCGACTTCGTCCAGCAGGGTAATCGGCCCCACAGGGAAGCCGAACTCCGTCATCGCGTGGTCGAGGAAGCGGGGGTCGATTCCCTCGGCCAGCAGCCGCGATGCTTCATCGAGGTAGGTTGCCAGCACCCGCGAGGTATAGAAGCCAGGGCCGTCTTTGACGACGATGACCGTCTTCCCCTGGGCAATGCCCGTTTCCACGGCCACGCTCGCTGCTCGTCGGGAGGTCTCTTCACCCACGACGACCTCCAGCAGCGGCATCTTCTCCACTGGCGAGAAGTAATGCATGCCGACGAGGTTCTCGGGCCGCTGTAGGCCTTTTGCGATGTCCCGCAGGGGAAGTGCCGATGTGTTCGTCGCGATGATGCAATCGTCGCGGACCACCTTCTCGACTTGCCGCAGCACTTCGTGCTTCAGCTGTAGATCTTCGTACACGGCCTCTACGACGAGGTCTGCGCGCTCAAGGCCACGGTGGCTGGTCGTGGTCACGAGCTTCGAGAGCAGCTGGTCGCGTTCGAACGCCGAGAGGGAACGGCGTTTGACGCGGCGCTGCAGCTCTTCGTACAGACCCTTGCGCGCCCTCGCGAGCGAGGCATCGCTCACATCACTCAGCAGGACACGTTTTCCCTTCTGCACGCTTACTGCCGCGATACCGGCGCCCATCAACCCGGCACCCACCACCGCGACGGTATCGACGGTGAATGACGAGGAGGGGAAGCGGTTCTTCTTCAGAGCATTCTGCGCGAAGAACAAACCCATCAGGCTCTGTGCCGCAGGGGTCATGGCAAGCTCGCCGAACCGTCGGGATTCCTCCTCGAGCCCGCGCTTCTTGCCCTTGGAGCAGCCGGCCTCCACGACGTCAATGATCGCCAGAGGGGCCGGGTAGTTGCCGAGGGTTTTGTCGAGCACCGAGGCCCGTGCCTGCCGGAAGACCACGGCTCGACCGGCGGCGGTTTGTTCGAGCGCGCGGTCCTGCGGACCCGGCTCTCGCGCCCGTCGGCGTCGTTGTCCGTCTGCGAGCTGTCGGGCGGCGAGCACGGCAGTCTCCTCCAGCCCGAAAGGGACCGTCACGGCATCGACGAGTCCGAGCTTCTTCGCCCGTACTGCGCGGACGTTCTTGCCTGTCAGCATCAAATCGAGTGCAGCCCGTAGACCCACGAGCTGTGGAAGACGCTGCGTGCCCCCTCCCCCCGGCAGTATGCCGAGCATCACCTCAGGCAAGCCGAGCTGGGTCTTCGGGTGGTCGGTGGCAATGCGATAGTGGCAGGCGAGCGCCACCTCTAGGCCGCCCCCAAGGCAAGCTCCGTGGATCGCTGCCACGACGGGCTTCCTCGAGGCCTCGATGCGATCGAGCTCGCGCTGCATATCGCGGGACAGACTGCTGACCTCGCTTGCGGAGCGGCAGCTCTGCAGCATTCGTACATCCGCGCCTGCGATGAAGTTGTCAGGCTTTCCCGACGACAGGACGATGGCCCGTATCCGCGAATCTTCCTCTGCTTGAGCGAAAGCGTCGCGCAGGGACGCCGTGGACGCGCGCGAGAGTGTATTCATCCGCTCGCCAGGCACGTCCAGTCGGATAATGGCGACGTCGTCACGCCGCTCGAGCTGCGCAGCCGCCGGCTCGCTTCGGTGAGAATCGGCGCTGGTCCCAATCGCCTGTTGATTCACGCGGCACCTCCGTCGCTGCGCGGGTTCTCGCGCAAAATGGCAGCGCCTTGGCCGCCCGCGGCGCAGCCGGCGATGACGGCGTAGCGACCTCCCAGCAGGGAGAGCCTGCGTGCGGCGGTGGTGACAAGGCGGGCACCGGTCGCACCGAACGGATGCCCCAGACTCAGCGAGCCGCCCCAAATGTTCACACGTTCCAAGGGAGGGGCACCTACCGCTGAGGTTTCCCCTAGTCGCTCGCGGGCAAAGCGGTCGTCACTGAGGGCTTTCAGGTTCGCCACCATCTGTGCCGCGAAGGCTTCATGGATTTCCCACACGTCGACATCAGTGACCCGCAGGCCCACCTTCCGGAGCAACTTTGGGATTGCAAGAGCGGGACCGAGCAAAAGCTCGTCGAGGGGATCCGCTGCGGTGTAGACGTAATCTCGCACCACGGCGAGGGGCTCGTAGTCGAGCTGTGCTGCTCGCTCGCGGCTCATGAGCAGCAGCGCGCTTGCCCCGTCGGTGAGGAACGACGAGGAGCCAGCGGTCAAGATGCCGAACTCTCGATCGAATGCCGGCTTGAGGCGCGCCAATCCTTCGAGAGTCGTGTCGGCCCGTGGGCCATCATCGCGCTCGATGGCGTCGAATGTAGGAGGGAGTTCGAGCTTCAGAACCTCGTCGGAGAGTCGCCCTTCTTCCCATGCGAGGGAGGCGAGTTGGTGGCTTCGCTCCGCGAAACGATCGCTCTCCTCGCGAGTGACCCCGAACGTCTTTGCCATGCGCTCGCAGCTCTGCCCCATACTCAGACCAGTCGAGAACTCCGTCGCTGTCGGGATGTCGGGCATCAGGTCTCGCGGCGAGAGGCCCTTCAGCACCGAGACGTAGTCCACGGGTCCCTTTGCCTTCTGCAACTTCACCAGCGCTTGCCGCAGCCGCTTCGAGAGCCGAATAGGTGGGTCACTGAAGCTCTCGGTGCCGCCGGCGATGGCCACCTGCAAGTGCCCCGACCAGATGGACTCGACACACGTCGTCACCGCGACGTTGGCGGAGACACACGCCAATGACGTCGTGAATGCGGGCACGGACGACGGTAGTCCCGCCCCAAGCGCGACCTCCCTCGCCACGTTGGAGGTGCGAGGATCAGACACAACGGTGCCCATGACGACTTGATCAACGAAGCGAGGATCAAGGCCCGTCCGCTCGACGAGACCGGCCACGGCATAGCGGCCCAAGTCGTGCGACATGAGCGCCCGGTATGCCCCGTTCGATCTCAAAAATGGGGTCCGCACTCCGGCGACCACCACGGCGTCTCTGCTCAACTTGGCCATCGTGTCTCCTGTTTCACCCTCGCGCCGTGCCGCGCGCGCTCGCACCCGCCACGATCCCGGGTCTCCAGCCTCCTCCCCGAGGGTGGATGGGGGCGTGTACTGCGCTTCGCTCGGCGGCATTGGGGCCGCCGCTTGACGCGAGGCGTTAGCATTGACTCTAATGTCAAAAAACGAGGCCGCCAAGCGCAAGCTCTACGCAGCAAATGGGAAGATCGACTCTCCGGCTCGATCGACGAACGCGGCGGCGAACCAAGTAGGCCACAGGGCGCGATGATGCGCAGCGAGGGACACCATGGGTGAACACCACTACAAAGCGAACCTGAGGGACATCGAGTTCAACCTGTTCGAACTCCTCCGCGTGCAGGACTCGACCTTGGGGAGCCAAACGTTCTCTTCCATGGATGAGGCCACGGCGCGAGAGACCCTCAAGGGCGTTGCAAAGATCGCCGAGAACGAGATCGCTCGCAGCTTTACCGATGCCGACCGGGTCGGATTGCACTTCGACGGGGAGGGTAACGTGACCTTGCCCGACTCTTTGAAAGCATCATTGCAGGCGTGGTTCGACAATGAATGGCATCGGCTCGAACTGCCAGAGCGGCTTGGTGGTTTCGGCGGCTCACCCTCGTTGTGTTGGAGCGCTTTCGAGCTGGTCAGCGGCGCCAACCCGGCCGCTGCATTTTACCAATTTGGCACCTTTATGGCGCGCATCATCGACGCCCTCGGCACAGAACCCCAGAAAGAACGGTTCGTGCAAAACATCATCGAGCGTCGGTGGGGCGGGAGCATGGTGCTGACGGAACCCGACGCAGGGAGTGACGTCGGCGCGGGGCGCGCCAAAGCGAGGCACATAGAGGGTGACCTCTACGAACTCACCGGAACGAAGCGCTTCATCACCAATGGTGACTACGATTTTGCAGAAAATATCGTGCACATGGTTCTCGCTCGCCCCGAAGGCGCAGGCCCTGGTACCAAAGGCTTGTCGATGTTCATTGTGCCCAAATACTGGGTCAACGACGACGGCACCCTTGGGGAGCGCAATGGCGTCTATGTGACCGGTGTGGAACACAAGATGGGTCTCAACGCGTCAGCGACATGCGAACTGACGCTTGGTGAGAAACATCCCTGCCGAGGTCTGCTCATCGGCAACGTCCATGATGGTATCCGGCAGATGTTCATGATCATCGAGCAAGCTCGAATGAGCATCGGGGTGAAAACGTATGCCACCCTCTCGACTGCGTATCTGAATGCGCTCGACTACGCGAAGGAGCGGGTGCAGGGTCCGGACCTCAAAGACGCTGCCAACAAGACCGCCCCGAGGGTCAGGATTCTCCAACACCCCGACGTCCGCCGTATGCTGATGATGCTGAAGTCGTACACCGAGGCGATGCGGGGGCTCGCTCTCTATGCGGCCAAACTGCAAGATGATGTCGAGGTGTGCGGGGGCCACAAGGCACCAGAAGCAAGAGCCCTCTCAGAGCGAAGTGACCTTCTCCTGCCGATGATCAAGGGATACTTTTCGGAGAAGGGGTATGAGCTGCTCGCTCTCGCGCTGCAGGTTTTTGGCGGGTCTGGCTACACCCGCGACTACCCCATGGAGCAATACATTCGCGACCAGAAGATCGACACGCTCTATGAGGGAACGACCGCCATTCAAGCCCTCGACCTCTTCTTCCGCAAGGTCGCCCCACAAGGGGGCCAGACCTTGCGCGCACAGTTGGAGGAGGTGGCGGTGACAGCGAAGAGCGATGCCGGGGGCACTGCCTTGGCCGAGGAAAAACGCGCGCTCCTCCGCGCCCTCGGTGACATTGAAAGCATCTTCGTCACGATGATGCAGAAGCTTGGTGAGTCCGTTTATCACGTCGGGCTCCAGGGCAACCGTATCCTGTTCGCGCTCACCGAGGTGTTGCTAGCATGGACCCTGATCAAGCAAGCGGAAGTCGCTATCGAGAAGCTGCCGGCGGCCGTCGAGTCGGAGCGCGGGTTTTACACGGGTAAGATCGCCGCGTGTAGATTCTTCGTCGCTGAGGCATTGCCGCGGGTCACCGCCGCCCGCAAGATTATCGAGGGAAGCAGCCTCATGCTGATGGAACTCGACGAAACCGCGTTCTGAGACCTGAGGGTGCGTGGGAGCGGCCCAGTGAAGTAGCTGCGGGCACCCGAGGAATACATGCAGCAGTCCGACCCGCGCGTCCACCTTGTCGACCTCGACCGTGACCATCCCGGCTTCCGAGATGACTCATATCGTCATCGACGTAACGAGATCGCAGCCCTCGCGCTCTTGCACCAATCGGGGGCACCCGCTCCCTTTGTCGACTACACTGCCGAAGAGCATCAGGTCTGGGCTGAGGTTTGGCGGCATCTCGAACCATTGCATGTGGACTTGGCCTGTCGTCCATGGCGAGAAGCTTCTGCTCGATTAGGGCTTTCCCGCACGCGCATACCTCAGTTTCAGGAGTTGAATGCAGTGTTGCAGCCTGCCTTCGGCTTTCGCCTCTCGCCCGTCGCGGGACTCGTGACGCCACGGGTTTTTTTGGAGCAACTCGCACAGGACTGCTTCCTCGCGACCCAGTACATGCGACATTGTTCGAGACCGCTCTACACGCCAGAGCCTGACGTCATTCACGAGCTCGTCGGTCATGGCCCTGGGCTCCTCGATGAGGCGATCGTAGGGCTCAGTCGCGCTTTTGGGCAGGCAGTGGCAGGCGCATCTGCCGCGCGTGAGCTAGCGTTGATTCGTGTGTATTGGTGGACCCTGGAATTCGGTGTGGTCATAGAGCGCGGGAAACACAAAGCCTACGGCGCGGGTCTGCTCTCCTCTTTCGGTGAGTTGGGGCGCTTCTCTGAGCATGCAGAGCTACGGCCCTTCGATCTCGCAGAAATGGCTGCCACGGCGTTTGACCCCACCGACTATCAGACACAGCTTTTCGTGGCGCGCAGCTATGACCACGTCGTGGCTGACCTGCACACGTGGCTCAACCAGGCAGTGACCGCTCCAGAGAGCACACCCCTGGCCTGAGTCGAGATGAGAGTTGTTTTGGGATGCTGCTTGCCTCGCGAAAGAGTCCTGCAGCACTCCCTTCCTCACAGGGTGAGCCAGTAACCCGCTGGAGCGACTTTTCGCGTCTGCCTGCTAGGCAACAGCGCCAAGGGTCTCAGCGAGGGCCCGTGTCTCGACGATGTTGTCTTCGATGGAGCAGTAGGTCCAGCCGCCGTAGCGCCCGACGGGATACACCCCCCGGGCGTGGAGGATCTGCTGCAGCCGGTGGTGTTCCCGGACTGACTGCTGGGTGATGTGCACATAGGCGGGGTCGAGTACGACGTGATGCCAACTCACCAGCGACTGGTCGGTCACAATCTTCGATTGGCGCAGGTCGGCCAATACGCGCTCGCGCTCATGCTCCACATTAAAGACCGTCTCGCTCGGGGCGCCGATTTCTACATAAAGGCTCATCCGCGGGTCACCGAGAATATTGTCATAGAACCCTACCCGGTAGAACCGCAGGTCGCGTTGAGGGAAGTACATCCAGTGGACGTCGTCAGGGCCCTTTTTGTCGAATCCGAGGTTTAAGCACAGCACTTTGTTACAGCTGAATGCCCCTTCCTCGAAAGGGAGGCCCGCGCAGCGTGCGAGTGATGGGAACGGTGAGGACGTGACGAGATACTCGAAGGCGATCTCACGATGGTCCGTCGTCGCGACCTTGTGTTTCAGGTCGATAGAGCGAAGTGGTTCATTGTAAGAGATGTTCGAATCGTCGACCGCGGTCAGCAGCGCACGGATGTATTGAATTGCTCCCCCTCGAGGATAGGTGAAGGAGGCGTTATAACTGTCATTGTCGGCCGCCCGCATGTTGCGAATAATATCGGCTGTGTCTGCGTGAGGAAAGAAACGCCCCATGGCGTCTTTGTCGAGTCGCTTCAAATCGATGGCGTAGAGCTTCTCGTTGTAGGGGATAAGGAAGCGCTCGGCGATCCCGCGTACGAATCGTGCATGTAGCATTTCTTCAAACGAACCGTCTCGAGCGACTTTCGTATGCTCCTCCTTGAAATTCAGATCCACAAGGCATTCGATAAAGTCTGGCTGGGGCAGCTGATGAATGTTCTTCTGAAATGGAAAATCGATGCGCCGGTCGCCAAAGTAGACGAACGAACGCTTGTCTACCGTGCGTATCTCCTCGCCTGGGGGCATCCGCGAGCGCAACCACGATTCAATCCTTGGGTGCTTGAAATGGAAGAAATGCCCTGAGTAATCCCACGTGAAGCCATCCTGTTGCACAGTCTTGCAATAGCCGCCCGGCTCCCCATCTTTCTCGAGGACCAGCACATCAGGGGGAGAGCGCTGCGCCGCCGCAGCGGTCTCCCGCAGCCACCCTGCATAGGAGAGTCCGCTGACGCCCGCGCCGATGACGAGATGCTGAATGCGTTCCATGGCCATCGATACCGCCAAAGGCCAAGCCATGCACGTCGGTTTTGCTGCCCAAGGCCGTCCTGCGGTGCACTGGCGAGGGCTTTGCAATGGATCAAGGTGTAGTGGTCACCAATTCCCGGGCGGGCCACGAGGAGGGCACACATGGAGGCAGAAGACCCCGCAGTGGCCAGCGAACAGGCGGCTCGCACCCTGCGTCGTTTCACCGACGAAGTACGCCTCCAAGCACACCTGGGGCGCTTGGAAGGGCGAGACGCGGTGAGTGCTGTGGAGCCGCACCTGAGACACCTCGAACGGCGGCTCCTCGACCTTGGTCGGCAGTGGCAACGGGCGGGGGAGGAGGCTGCCTTGCAGGCTCACCTCGCCACCATGGACGCAAAGGACCGCTGGACTCTCCTCGAGGTAGCCCTTCGCGAGCTCACCGGCGACGTCCGTCAAACGCTGCAGCACACGAAAGACGCTGTCCGTGCACGATTTGACGAGGGCCGCCTGCAGCTGCATCTCGGCAAGCTGGAGGCACAAGAGCGTCTCGGTCCTAGGGACGTCAGCGGCGTTTCTGCTTCTGCTCGCGCCTTGCAGGCCGATGCGGCCCATTTTTTTTCCCGCCTGGAGCACGCGCTCGATGATCTCCTCGAGAGGCTGACTCCGGGGAAGCGGCGGCGCGAGGAAGAGACGGACGCTCGAAAAGGAGCAGGTGATTGAAACCGCGGAGGAGAAAGCCTCCCTCGGCAGCCGCCTTGCGGTAGTTGCCCTTTTCGAGGTCGCGATTGCGCCTGACGACGGAAACGTGGTCAACGAGGCGGAAATGCGCTCGCCCCATGGCGGCGAGGTCTAGCCCCAGCGAATGAAATGCGCCGCTGCGTTTGCGCACATCCGCGACGTAGATGCCGAGGTGGCCGCCCGGCCGGATGACCCGCGCCAGTTCCGCGAGCACCTGCTCCATGGCATCATGCCACGTCCCATCGTCGGCGCGCAGTCGGCCGATGCAGGCCGCGTCGTCGGAATACGTCAGGTTGTCAGCGTAGGGCGGGTCCATGAAGCCGAGGT
>JBMTAX010000045.1:0-11504 GCA_049429145.1 Myxococcota bacterium | reverse complement strand
GGCGAGCTCCCGATAAATGAAGCCGCCCACTCTTGGCGTCGTGCTTGATTCGGCACGCCAACCGGAGACGACGATGAACCTGGCTCGTCTGTGCTTCTGACCGGGCGTTTTTGCTGCGCCCTCCGCGGTCAGCGACGCGCCACGGGGGACTCAGGGTTGACGAGGGCGACGCGGGCTCTCTCTCGCACGAGGAGGCCGTTTGGCAGGGTTGTAGAGCGCGTCGATGTGCACGAGCGGATCTTTCGGGTCGTGCTTCTTCGCTTCGGCGAGGAAGCGCTCTGCAACGTGCGTGGCCACCTGAAAACGCGTCTCCCGCGGGCGAATGTCGATCTTGCCGATCTCTGCCTTTTGTACGCGACCACGACGACACAAGAGCGGCAGGAGCCAACGAGGGTCGGCGCGCTTGTCACGGCCGACGTTGACCCTGAACCACACGCCGTCGTCGCTGTGTCGTGGCCCATCGTCGCGGGGGCGCCGAGGCGCATGGCGGTCTACCGACTGCCAGCCGCGGGTCTCGGTCAGCTCTTCGGGCGCGGGCAAGCGGCCTCGCTCGCGCGCCACCAAGCGGGCGACCAACTGCTCGGCGTCGCCGGCTCCAAGAAGCTGCTTGGCCAGGGTGAGGTCGTCAGCCTCTGGCTCATTCCCCTCGTCGCTCAAGGCGGCGAGCAGGCGTTCCCCGTCGAGAGTGCGCACGTCTTCGGCGTAGGGCGGCGGTGTCCACTCGAGGGTCACCTTCGCTTCCCCGAGGAGACGCTCCGCCGAGCGACGCTGCGGGAAGGCGGCGATAAGCACCGCGGTGCCCTTCTTGCCAGCCCGTCCCGTGCGACCGCTGCGGTGCAGGAGCCCGGCGCTATCGCGCGGCAGATCGGCGTGGACGACGAGGCTGACCGCAGGTAGGTCCAGACCACGGGCTGCGACGTCGGTCGCCACGAGCACTTGTGCGCGCCTCTCCCGCACCGCAAGCAGCGCACGATTGCGCTCGGCTTGGCTCATCTCGCCCGAAAGACACGCCGCCGTAAAACCGCGCTCGAGGAGGCTCGCGTGGGTGCGCGCCACCATGTCGCGGGTGGCACAGAATACGAGAGCCGACGCTGCTGCGTGCGCGCGAAGGATATTGACGACGGCATGCTCTCGGTCCCGCGGGGCGACGAGGTGACCGACGTAGGCGATGTCGGCGTGCGGAGCTTTCTGCGCCGTAGCGTCGACACGCACCACGTCGCGCGTGAACCGCCGGGCCAGCGACTCAATGCCCGTGGGGAGCGTGGCCGAGAACAGCAAGGTGCGGCGGTCGGTGGGGGCCCCTTCGAGAATCCGCTCGAGCTCATCGCGAAAGCCCATTTCGAGCATCTCATCCGCCTCGTCGAGGACGATGGTCGCCCGCTCCGCGAGGATGAGGCTGCGTCGCTCGAGATGGTCACAGAGCCGCCCTGGCGTTCCGACGACGAGGTGCGCACCCCGCGCGAGGACGTCGAGCTCACGGCGCATATCCATGCCGCCGACGCAAGTCGCGATGCGCAGCCCCGTGGACCCATAGAGCCAGCCGAGTTCTCGCGCCACCTGCAAGGCGAGCTCACGGGTAGGCGCGACGATGAGCGCGTGGGGCACCGCAGCGCCCTTTGGGGTGTCGCCTTCCAAAAGACTGTCTGCGAGGAGCAGACCGAAAGCAACCGTCTTTCCTGAGCCCGTCCTCGATGACACCAGCAGGTCTCGACCACGGAGATCGGCGGCGACGACCGCCTGCTGGACGGGCGTTGGCTCGGTGTAGCCTCGCCGTTCGAGTTCGGTGAGCAGCGCTGCAGGTGCATTCAGGGAGGTGAAACTCATGTGACCTCCCGCGTAGCACTTCGCACGGGAAGCACGAGAAAAAACGCAAGTGGTGCAGGGGGGGAACCCCGAACCGAAGGTCGCCTTCGTGGCGCCGCGTTGTGTCGTGCAAACTTGTGAACTGGAGGCCGCGCGTCGTTTCTGACATGACTCTCTTTTCTCTCGCAGGAGATATCGCCCATGAACCGCTCCCTCGCGCTGGCCGTCATCGTCGTGGCCCTCAGTTCACCCCTGCAGGCCCAGCCATCGGCGCCCACAGCAGAGACTGCCGCCGCCCCCAGCGACACCCCGCCCTCCCCCGAGCCTGCCTCTCCGGCAGAGGTTCCCGCTCCACTGCCGGAGGCCGAGTCGACGACACAAGAGATTGCTGCGCCTCACGCGACGACCAGCGAGGCCAGCACGACCACGCTGCTGCCCGCCGCCGCCAGCGAAGACCAGTCGGCACCGGGGGCCACGACACGGGGATGCAAGCGCGGTCGCTGCGGCGCCTGGCATGAGCGACGTCTTTTTCAGCCCTATCCGTGGCTGTCGATGCGCGGGGTGGCCGAGGTGGGTTCGCTCGCAGTGCTGTTTCACACGCTCCAGTTCGGGAGCAACGGCACGCAGCTCGATTATCTCGTAGACGGTGGGCAAGACAATCTCTTCCCCTTCCTGCGGCTCTCTGCCGAGGCTGAGCTATTCCGTCATCACACCCTTGTACTTTTGTACCAACCCCTCGACCTGCGCACGACGGCGCTGCTCTCCCGGGACCTTATCATCGACGACGCACTGTTCCCGAGCGGCACCCCGATGAGCTACCGCTACGGTTTTGATTTCGTGCGTGGCTCCTATCTCTTCGACTTCTTCGGTGACCCTGACACCGAGCTGGCCCTCGGTCTGTCGTTCCAGGTGCGCAACGCCACCATCGACTTCGCTTCGAAAGATGGAACTCTGTTTCGCAGCGAGCGAGACATCGGGCCCGTTCCTATCTTGAAAGCCCGTGGTCGCTACACGTTCGACGGAGGTCTCTACACCGCCTTCGAGGTCGATGGCTTCTGGGCATCAGGTCGGGTGATCACCGGTACGGCCAACGACTTCGAGGGAGCGATCTATGACGCCTCCGTGCGCCTTGGGGTGCCCCTCGTCGGGTTCGCGAACACCTTCGTCAACCTCCGCTTCCTCGGCGGCGGAGCCCGCGGCGTGGAAGAGGATGATCCCGGTCCGGGCGACGGCTTCACCGACAACTGGCTCCACACCGCCGCCCTCTCATTGGGCTTCGAGCTGCACTGATCTGCGTACCCCCGCGCCCATGCGACGCGGCAGCACCCTGTGCGCGGGAGGCGAACGCCGCGGCTCCCGCGCTGTCTGCGGCTCGGCTCCGTTCGGCTTTGGTGGGTCACGCGGCGATGCGCTCCCCGGTTGCCAGGAACGAGGAGTGCACGACACACTTTGCTCGTGAGCTTCGCGCGGGAAACGCCTACAGTGCGCAGCCGATGCGACTTTTTCGATATCGCGAGGACCGCCTGCCCGTGGCGTGCTTCCTCGCCCTCTTTGCCCTCGACGTCACCCTCTACCTGACCCTCGAGTCTCTTTGGGCGCTGCTGCTCTGGTTCGGCCTTGGCATTCTGCCGAAGGCGTGCGCCTGTGCCTACAACCACCACCACCAGCACGTACCCGTGTTCCATCCGTCGTGGGCGAACCGTCTCCTCGAGGTCGTGTATGCATTGCACACCGGGGTGAGTTCTCACGGTTGGGTGCTGCACCACTCCCTCGGCCACCACGTCAACTACCTCGACCAGGCCAAGGATGAGTCACGTTGGGCACGCCCCGACGGTTCGAAGATGGGCGAACTCGAATACTCCCTCGATGTCAGCCTCACCGCCTATACGCGCGCGTGGCGGGTAGGCCAGCGATACCCCGAGCGACGCACGCTCTTTGTGGTCATGGGGCTACTCACTCTCGCCGTCGTGATCGGGCTCGTCGCTTATCGCCCTTTGCCGGGACTCATCATCTTCGTACTCGCACCGGCGTTCTCACTCTTCGGTACAGCGTGGGCGACCTACTGCCACCACGCAGGGCGGAGCACCGCATCTCACTTCGTCGCCTGCAACAACATCCTGCAGCCGCTCTACAACAAAGCCACCGGCAACCTCGGCTACCACACCGCGCACCACTACAAGCCTGGCGTGCACTGGTCTCGTCTTCCTGCCCTGCATGCAGAGATCGTCGATCTGATCCCCGACGACGCGTACATCCGACCTGGTTGGCCGTGGAGTCTCGCAGGGGACGGGCTACCGCCTCCTCGGCAGCCCACCACCGTCGCTGCACCGCGGGCTGCGTAGGCACAGGGCACATGCGCTCAGCGTGCGAGGAAGGCCAAGACGAGCGAGAGGTCTTCGAGCCTGGCTCGTTCCCCTTCGCATGCCACCTCGCCGTCGACGATCAGTTTGCGAAGCTCCACCCTGCCAGAGGAGAGGCTGACAAACTGGGCGAGACTCAGTCGGATGGAGACGTCGGCGTCTGAGAGACCTTTGCTTACGGCGGCGGCACCGAAGTCGAGGCACCACGTCCCGCCGCCCACACCGTCGATCGCCACGACGAAACGTCCGCCACGCTCCGTGAGCATGGAGCGCATGGCCGAAAGCACGCGAGGGCAAGCGACCTCGAAGAAAGTCGCTGGGTCGAGAACCTGCGGAGACAATCGCTTCTTCGCGGCAGCCATGACCCGATCTTGCACCATCTGCAGCGCGATGTGCACTGACGCGCTCTGGGGGAGCGCTTACCGCGGACCTTGCTCGCTGCCGTTCAGGCACTGCTCCTCAAAGCCCATCGCCACGAGAGGCCCATGCAAGTCGACTGGCAGCGGGGCGAACACCGCCAAGGGGTCACCCGTCGAAGGATGCGGCAGTCGTAACCGGTGTGCGTGGAGGGCAAGACGAGCGAGCCCAAAGTGTTCACGGCACCATCGATTGTGCTCGCTGCGCCCATAGTTGACGTCGCCAATCAGCGGATGGCCGAGGTGCTTAAGATGGCGTCGCACCTGGTGGAATCGACCGGTTTTCGGATGCGCCTCGACGAGAGAATAGGTCCGCTCGCGCAGCGGAGACTCATTCCGTCGTACAGAAGCGAGACGACACACCGCGGTCTCAGCGGGTATTTGTTTGTTGTTTTTGTTGTCGGGGATCGCATGTTCGACGATGGCGGAGGTGGGCGCAGTCCCCCTTACCAGCGCGAGGTAGCTCTTCTCGATGCTGCCTTGCTGAAACAGCACACCAAGGGCCCGTGCCGTCGTGACATGTTTGGCGATGATGAGCGCACCGCTGGTCCCGCGATCGAGTCGATGCACGGGGTGCAGCGGGGCCTTGCTGTGGGCACGCAGAACATCGACGAGGAATGGCCCATCTCGGCATAGTCCACGGTGCACGGCGAGCCCACTCGGCTTTGCGACGACGAGGAGGTGCTCATCCTCGAAGAGCAACGACACGTCCATCAGGCTGGCGTTCGTCATCAACCCTCGACCAGGCTTCCTGCCCCTCGGGTCCGTCGTGGACTAGGCGCCTCGCTCCACCAAGCCTCGCACGCGGTAGACCTCCAGCATCTGACGGACCAGGCCCACCTCGAGCCCTATCTCGGCGGCAAGCTCGCTGGGCGAGCGGGGCTGTCGCTGGAGCGCGCTCACCAGCTTGCTCTCGTCAGGGGTACTACAGTTGAACTGCTCCACCGGCGCCTTCGCCCGAAACGACGCCTCTTTGCGCTCTTGGCTGCCCTGCCCAAAGGCGCGCAGGTAGGCTTGTAATTGGGCGTCCACTTCGTGCTGTGCCGGCCCTGCGCTCGGGATTTGGGAGCGGGTCGAAGGGACCGTCGCTGTCCCCGCCGCGAGAGGAGCGCTCGTGGATCCGACGGCCTCTTCAGGTTGCGGCGCCTGTGCACTCTGGGAGGCTGCGGATGCCTCCACAGCGGCGTGTGCCGTCGTCGCGCCCTGCACCGTGACATCGGCGAAGGGGGGTATCGACGCTGCCCCTGGGGAGGCGTTCGCCGGCCCCGTCCAAGTCATCACCGCCTCGCCCTCCCCACTCTCGAGCAGCGTCCCCCAGTCACGGGTGAGCTGCTCTTGCGATGAGGGTTCGCGCTCATCCTCGAGGTGCGGCGCGGTCTCGCTGCCCGGGGTGGACGCGGGGTAGTCCTCACGGGGGGACAGGTCGAATCCCGTGAACTCATCGACAAGATCCTGCACCACGCCGTTCGGCAACTCCACGGTTGGCACGTCTGCGGTGCTCAGCGCAGGAGCAGGGGGTTCCTCTTGCACGGCGACCTCTGCAGCGGGTGGTGCAGGCAGCGTCGAGGGTTCCCCTGCGAGCACTCCCATGAGGTCTGCGAGTTCGGCCGACTCTCGCGTCTTCTCTTCGAGAAGTCGCTGCAACTCTGCGATCTCGATCGCTTGCGTGGTAAGCTCTTCGGCTTGCGATGCCATTTCTGCTCGCGCCGCGGCAAGCTCCTCCTCGATCCCGTTCATGCCCGCGTGGCCCACCTCGAGCGCCCGGGCAGCCTCAGCGGCGAGACGTTTGGCTTCGGCCAAGGCCCGAAGTGCCCGCTGCAAATGGCTCAGGTCCTCTAGGTGATCGGCACGCACCCGCGTCATGCGCTCCACGGCTTGTCGGGCCGCAGGGGACGTCGACGCCGTTGACGTCGACAGCGTCCTCTCTAGGAGTTCGAGTTCGCTTTCCCGCCGCCGGTTGGCTTGCTCGATGGCGTTCGTGGCCTCATGCAGCTGTTCGAGCACCGGAGCGAGGGCGGACGGGGGGACGTCAGTGGCCAAACCAGGATCGGAGCGCGTTTCCATTCTGTCTCCTTACCACTGCTTCCCCCCCGCGGGGCACCCCCTCTCGGGGTCTCCGGTGAGCCGTCTCAGGCCCGGTCGGGGGTCCGGCGGCGGGTAAGGGGGGTACGCAGGGTGTCCTCGGCCTGTTCGTCAGCGGAGACAGGCGGGAAGGCAGCTTCGGTCCAGCGCGCCTCCCCGGCCCCGGGGTCGCTCAAGTCCTCCAGCTTCTGAATCCCGCCTGCCAGAAGGGCGAGCACGGGTAGCACGCGGCGCTCGAAGGCCTCATAAGCGCCTAGGGCTTGGGCGAGTCCCACCTCGCTGCGCACCATCGCCTGCCTCACCGCCGGGAGAAAACACAAGCCAGCCAGCATGACGTCAGCGGCGGGCATGCCGGCGGCACTGCGCAGAGCGACGACGTCATGACTGACCCGTTCGAGAGTGCGCCGCTCACCACGTTCGAGCAGGGTGAGGGTCGCCCGCAAAATCGCGCTGATGTTCTCTTCCACCGCGTTTACGTCGAGAGTTCGAAAGCTTGGGACCTGCCGGTGGATATGGCGAGAGACCCGTTGGGCGATGCTACCGAGCTGCTCGCGCAAGAGGCGTGCAGCCACCTGGGCGTCTTCGGTTCTTTCCGTCGTCATGATGCCTCCCTCTGCACCGCCGTATTCCCATGGTGTGAGCTGGAATGGTCGAGCCTTTGGCTGACAGCTCCTCCACCCAACGCTACGCTCCGTGACTAGCCGTCTGCCAGGAGCACGAGATGACCGAGAGGCTTCACAAGAGCGACACCGAGTGGCGAGCTTGCCTCACCGACGAGCAATACCGCATCACGCGTCACGGGGGAACCGAGCGCGCGTTCACGGGCTGTCTCTACGAGGAGAAGAGGGCGGGTCAATATCGCTGCGTCTGCTGTCGTGAACTCTTGTTTGAGTCTGGTACGAAATACGATTCCGGCAGCGGCTGGCCGAGTTTCTTCAGCCCCGTGGATTCGAATCGGCTCCATGTCGAGGTCGACCGCAGCCACGGGATGGTGCGCGAGGAGGTCCGCTGCGCGCGTTGCGATGCCCACCTCGGCCACCGTTTTCCCGATGGCCCCCCTCCCACGGGCATTCGCTACTGCATTAACTCCGCGGCGCTTCATTTCGAGCCCGAAGCATAACGCCCCGACGTTACCCAGCTGGAGAGGTCTCGTAGCGTAGCGCTTGCAGCGGGACACCTCTGCGACCAAAGGTCCGCTCCACCAGGGATTTCTCCTGATTGGCACCGAGATGCATCATGCTGCACTGCGCTGTGAAAATGGCGCACTGTGTCGAGAAGGCCCCGCTCTCGGTCATGCATGTCCCGCTGGACGCGGCTGTCCGGGTCGCCTACAGCCGACCCTGTGACATTCGCCCACGGTGGGGCGACGGAGGTTTCGCGATGGCCCACGGCAACAATCAAAAGAGCGGTCCCGTCATCTCAGCGCACGGTCTCGAGATACACGGGCTCAAGAACCTTCGTCATGAGCACTGGAATCTCCCCACCGCGGCGCTCTACGAAGAGGCCATTCGAAGAGGGGAAGGGCACATCTCTCATCGAGGCCCCCTCGTCGTAAAGACCGGCAAACATACCGGCCGTGCGGCCAAAGATAAGTTCATCGTCGACGACACAGAGTCACATGAGAAGGTCGCGTGGGGTGAGATCAATCGGCCCATGGATGAAGCCCGTTTCGATTGGCTTCAGCGCAAGGTGCACGCCTATTTCCAAAACCGAGATGTGTATGTGATGGACGTTTACGCCGGTGCCGACGAGCGTTACCGCATGCCGGTGCGCATCGTCACCGAAAATGCGTGGCATGCCCTCTTCTGCCGGGCCATGTTTATCCGTCCCGCTGACGCCGAGCTCGCGGTCCACACGCCCGAGTTTACTGTGCTGCACGCACCTGGCCTCTTCGCGAACCCCGACACCGACGGGACTCGCTCTGAGACGTTCATCGGCGTGAACTTTGGCAAGCGAACCGTGCTCATCGGCGGTACGCAATACGCCGGCGAGATCAAGAAATCGGTGTTCAGCGCAATGAACTATTATTTGCCCCAGCGCGGTGTTCTCACCATGCACGCCTCGGCGAATATTGGCACCAAGGGCAAAGGCGAAGGCAAAAGCGCGATCTTCTTCGGCTTGTCGGGCACAGGCAAAACCACGTTGTCTGCCGACCCAGAGCGCAACCTCATCGGCGATGATGAGCACGGTTGGAGCGATGACGGTATCTTCAACATCGAAGGTGGCTGTTACGCGAAGGTCATTCGCTTGAACCCGAAGACCGAACCCGAGATCTGGCAGACCACCCGCCGCTTCGGCACCGTCCTCGAGAACGTCGCCCTCGACAACAGCCGTCGTCGCCTCGATCTCTCCGATGACAGCATCACCGAGAACACCCGCGCGGCTTACCCCCTCGCGGCCATTCCCAATGTGGTCCCCGAGGGCAAAGGTGGTCACCCGTCGGACATCGTCATGCTGACGGCCGACGCTTTCGGCGTGTTGCCGCCCATCGCGAGGCTCTCGAAAGACCAGGCCATGCACTGGTTCCTGCTCGGCTACACCGCGAAGGTCGCCGGCACCGAGATGGGTGTCACAGAACCTTCGGCTACCTTCTCGACGTGCTTCGGCGCGCCGTTCATGCCGCTCGACCCCACCGTGTACGCGAAGATGCTCGGGGAGAAGATCGAGAAGCACGGTGTGCGCGTGTGGCTCCTGAACACCGGCTGGACAGGTGGTCCTTACGGTGCAGGAGAGCGCATGAGCCTGCCCTACACCCGCTCCATGCTGCACGCCGCCCTCGACGGCGCTCTCGACGATGTACCGACGCGCACCGACGCCACCTTCGGTCTCGAGGTGCCCACGTCGTGTCCTGATGTGCCCACTGCGATCCTCGATCCGCGGAGCACCTGGAAGGACGGAGCGGCTTACGACCAGAAAGCAGCTGAGCTCGCGCGCAAGTTCCAGGAGAACTTCCGTCCCTATGCCGAGAAGGTCTCGGCAGCGGTGCGCGAGGCTGGACCCAAGGCCGGGTGAATCGAGCCCGTCGAGGACCGAGGGAGCATGAGCAGCGGAACCGATCGCGACGCGCTCGAGCGACGCATTGAGAAGCGGAAGCAGCGTCTCGCGCAGGCCCTGCACGAGAAGGGCCGCCTCAAGTGGTTCCTTGTGCTGTCGGTGACGACGTGGCCCCTCGGCCTCTTCGCGGGGCCATGGTACGCGGCTTGGATTGGTTGCGGTTGGCTGGTGTTCTGGGCGGTGGGTTCCTATTCGAACTACTTCCACATCAAGCAAGCGAAGACGAACCTGCAAAACGCCGAGGACGAGCTCTCCGCATTGCTGATGAAGCCCGGGGCATAGCCCGAGGACACCCAGTCGCCGTTCCAAGATCTCGCGGGCGTACGGGCGGGTTGGGTCGCGCTGGCCTATCGGCCTATGCTGCCCGTGTATGGACGATGACTATTTCGATCCGGCTGCTGCCTACGGGTTCACCTTCTGGGACCTCAAGCTCGCGCGCTGCGTGCGCGAGACGGCAAAAATGACCATCGAAAACATTACAGAGTTGCGGTGCTTTCGCGCTGGTATCAGGGACCTCCGCGGCATCGAGCAGCTGCCGAACCTCATGGTCCTCGATCTGCATCTCAATGAGGTCGAAGACGGGGGCCCCCTCGCACGCCTTCGTCACCTCAAAGAGTTGCACCTTGGCCTCAACCAATGCTCTGCCCTCGACTTCCTCGCAGGCATGGACAGCCTCGAGAACCTTACGCTCTTCGACAACGAGATCGAGGACATCACGCCGCTGCGCGGACTGACGCGGCTTTCGGTGCTCCATCTTCGCTTCAATGCCATCGACGATGTCAGCGCGCTGCGAAACCTCACGGAAGTACGCGAACTATCATTGTCTTCGAACTTGATTGATGATTTGTCTCCGCTGGCCGCGATGACCCGCATGGAGATGCTGAACGTCTACCGCAATTCCATTCGCGATATTTCACCCCTCGCGAACATGAAGCAACTCCGGGAGATTTACCTCGGGGAGAACCCGGTGGCAGACATCTCCGTTCTCTACGAGATGCCGAATCTCGTCACGGCTCGCATCGAGAACACACAAGTGCCCCTCGCGCATCGCGAATATTTGGAGGGGCACCTTGCGCGAAATCGTGCTCGACTCGGGTTGCCACCGGAGTGAATGGTCAAGGAGCGAGGGGCAAGGGAGGCCGCAGGACCATGCTGGAGCTGTTGCAGGCGTCCGTGGCGAGTAGGAGGGCGGGCGAGAACTCTGCAGGCAGGGGCGTCAGGGCCTCCAGGCAGGAGGGCGAACCGCTGGCGTCTGATTTGTGAATCGTCCACACACGGTCCGAACCTTCCGGAACGCCATCCCCGTCCTGATCCGCCACCATGCGAATGTCGGCACGCCCCGCGACATAGAGATTCCCGAACAGGTCGAGCCAAATCCCCCGAGGTTCTTCCACCGAGAAATCGTGTGCTGGTGTTCCATCACCGGTTAGGACACCTGTGATCCCTCCCAATATTACGTGACTTTGATTGTCTCGAAGGGACACCACCCGGTTATTGCCGGTATCCGACACATAGAGCGTTCCGTCTGGTGCCTGGATAACGGCCTCCGGGGCATACAAACGAACATCAGCGGCCAGAGAGCCATCCTGTGAAGCGCCTAGTGTTCCGCATTTCCCCACTGCTGCATGCATGGAGAGGACCGTGGGCGGGGTTTGTTCGGAGAGGAGCAAGGACCAAACACAATGTGCATCTACGTCAGCGACATACAGAATCCGGTCATCATTCATGAACATCTGCTTCGGAGACAGTAGCGTCTCCGGAAGCTCCATCGCCTCTACAGTCCATTCTT
>JBMTAX010000044.1:0-11592 GCA_049429145.1 Myxococcota bacterium | reverse complement strand
ATCCTCGACGCTGCCAAAGCCACCGCCGCGGGCGCAGAGCTGACCACGCGGCGTGAAACCCTCGAGGTGGTCGCCCTCGAGCGTGAGGTGGCCCTCGAGAAGGGCTGCGGCTTCTTCAACCTCTTCGACGCCATGGGGGGCGAAGGTTCTCTCGAGCGCTTCCACCGCGACGGCCTCATCAACGATGACCTCGTGCACCCGAAGGGTGCAGGGGGCGACGTCCTCGGCAACCTGATCGCCGATGCGCTCCTCGAGGCCTATCGCACCACTCCTTCGCCCCGTGACGACGTTCGGGTACGAAGGCGCCTCGTGCGACCACCGCTCTATGGCCTCTCGTTCCCGCGCGCGGCGGAAGGCGCGGGGACCCCCGCCGAGGGCAAGAGCGAGCCCCTCGCACCGCTGTTCGCGAGGCTGCGCGAGCTCGAGCAGGGCCGAGGGACACGCCTCGGCGTCGGGCTCTTCGGCGGCCTGCATGTCGCTGGAGAGGTATTCCCGGCGCGTATTCGCGAGCGCCTACAGGAGCGCTTTGGTGACGGGGGCCGTGGGCTCCTTGGGGTGGGACCGGGGAGCGAGGCGCTGCTCCGCACTGGCGTGCAGCGGGCCTTGTCTGGCCCCGTCGAGTGGCGTGACGGTCGCAACGTGACCGTGGGCGGCGCGATGAGTCTCTTCGGCGATGCGGTGCGCCTCGCTCCGGAGGGTCGGCTCGATGTGAGGCTCTGTGAAGACTGTCAGGAATCACGACTGGCTTCGCGGGGCACTCTTGAGCTCACCTGGCTCTACACCCCGGACATGGGGACCGCTGACGTCGTGGTCAACGACGTACAAGTCGCGACATTGTCGCCGGCGGGGAGGCGCGTCGACAGCGATGTGCAGCGTTTGCAGGTCCCGGTACGAGGGCAGCAGCACACCGTCAGCGTACAAACGCGGCCTGTCGACGACGACGGGGTCGGCGGTCCGGTGCACCTCTTCTCGCTGGCGGTCGACATGAAAAGGCCGGGGGTCGTCGTCGACAGCGTCGGGATTCCAGGCAGCACGGGCATGACAATGCAGCGCTGGCGCCAGGACCTCCTGCGCGACCAGGTCCGCGCCCGCGAATATGATGTCGTCGTCGTAGCCTTCGGGGAGGCCGAAGTGACGCTGACCCATCTCGACGAGGTCACCTACGGGCATCACCTCAACGCGACGGTGACCACCTTGCTCGGGGGCGCGGGTGGCAAAAGCTGCGTCATCGTGGGGCCCACGGATCGAGAGATCCGGGGGCGCCCCTATGCGCCCATCCACGACCTCATCGAACAGACCCAGCGGCAGGTAGCCGCGGCGCACGGCTGCGCCTACTTCGCCACCCGTGCAGCCATGGGGGGCCAGGGGTCCCTTGCGCGCTGGCGCGACGAGGGGCTTGCCGACAAGAGCGGCGTCACCCTGACGACAGAAGGTTACGAGCGCCTCGCCGACTTGCTGCTGCACGATCTGCTCGCCCTCTACGCCTACGACACCGAACGTCTCGAGCAAGAGCGCCTCGATGCAGCTACTCTCGAAGTCGCCAAAGGGCAGCCAAGCCCGATGCCTGCTGGAACGGGTGATGGCAGTGATGACGACGATGTGAAGCGACGCGGGAGGAAAGGCTGATGCTATTCCACTCGCTGCAGTTCCTCTTCTTCTTGCCTCTTGTCTTCGTTCTTTATTGGAGCGTCGCCGAGCACCGGGTAGCGCGGCAGCTCTTATTGTTCGTCGCCAGCATGATCTTTTACATGGCGTGGAACCCGGCGCCCGCGCTGCTCATTTTGTATCTCTCGAGCTGCGATTATTTCCTCGCGCGGTCGATCGAGCGCACCGAGCGCCGTATCGTGCGGAAGCTGCTCGTCACCCTGAGCGTGTTCAATAACCTGAGCGTGCTCGGGGTTTTCAAGTACGCCGATTGGCTCACAAAGAGCGTCGTCGACATCGCGGCACATCTCGGGGTGACGCTCGTCTACAAACCCCTCGGGCTCATCTTGCCGGTGGGCCTCAGCTTCGTGGCTTTTCAATGCCTCAGTTACACCATCGACGTGTACCGCGGTGAATTGAAGGCACGTCGCAGCTGGCTCGAGCTGACGCTCTTCATCTCGTTCTTCCCGCAAATCGTCGCGGGCCCCATTGTGCGCGCTGCGGACTTCCTGCCCCAGCTCGACCAGAAACCCGTACTCAGCGAAGGGGACGGGGCACGAGGACTGTTTCGCATCGCTGCTGGCTTCTTCAAGAAGCTCGTCATCGCCGACCTGCTCTCCGCGAATCTCGTCGACCGGGTTTTCGCCGAGCCGGGGAATTACACCGGCATCGAGGTTACCGCGGCGGTCTTTAGCTATACGGCGCAGATCTATTACGATTTCAGCGCCTATTCCGATATCGCCATCGGCTGCGCCGCGCTCTTCGGCTTCCAGCTCAAAGAGAACTTCGACAAGCCCTACCTCAGCGTGAACCTCTTCGAGTTCTGGCGTCGTTGGCACATGTCCTTGGGCACTTGGCTGCGCGACTACCTCTACGTGCCCCTCGGCGGCAACCGCGGCTCGAAGCTGCGCACCTGCTGGAACCTATGGGTCACCATGATCCTAGGAGGCATCTGGCACGGCGCCGATTGGCGCTTCGTCGTCTGGGGCGCGGTGCATGGCGTCGTGCTCATCGTGAACCGAATCTTGTGGTGGACCTTCGGCAAGCCGAAAAAAGACCGCCCCTTCGCCACCAAGCTCATGGAGGCCCGCATCGTGTTCCGGGCGCCAGACATCTCCGCATCGTGGGAGGTGTTCGTCGCGCAGTTCAAAGCAGGCCTCTCGGCGCCAAACCTCACGCCGCTGGTGCTCACCGTCATGGCCGCCGCCACCATCGGTCACATTTTGCCGCACCGCTTTTATGATCGCCTCACGCAGGTGTTCATTTGGGCTCCCGTCCCCATTCGGGCCGTGGCCCTTTTAGCCCTGGCGCTTGGGGTGAAAGAGGTCTCGAGCTTCGAGGTGCAGCCCTTTATCTACTTCCAGTTCTGATGCGCGTCTGCCGAGCCGCATCCCGTGCCCTCGCCTCACGGGGGCCAAAGCTCTACATTCAGCGCCATGATGTGTGTGAAGTCATGCCGCAATGGTTCCGCTGCCTCGGCCATGTTGGCGTGCCTCGCCACGCTCTCGACGCTGGCAGGGCTTTCTTGCGGCCCGACAGGCCCCCATCTCCCCACAGAGCGCGTGTCGAGTTCCTTTGTATTTGACGAACACGCACTGGGTTTCTCGAACTTCGGAGGCGTGGTGTCCGGCGCGATGCTCGAGGAGGACCACCTCGCACGCATGTTCGGCAAAGAAGCGGTTTGTCTTCCGACGCCCGATGACGAATGCAGCCTTACCCCCATCGCCAAAGACTTTCGACGCGCCGTGAACAAAGCGATCCGCGGCGGTCGCTGCGAAGGCTTCGCCATCTTGAGTGGTCTCGTGGCGCGAGGGGAGGTCGACATCGCTCCGCTCGGTATCGATTCGTTGCGCTCAGCATCCCTCGACGACGCCTCGGCGCTGGGCGGAGAGATCGCCTATTGGTTCACGACGCAGTTCATGCGCGACGTCGTTGCAGAGTCCACCGCGATCAAAGACGGCATCGGCGCGCTCGAGTTCCTGCACGAACGCTTCACAGAAGAGGGCCACGGGATGTATCGGATCGGCATGGCCCGCATCGACGAGCTTACCGGAGAGCTCTCAGGGGGCCACGCCGTACTCGCCACCGCAGTGGCGCCGACGGAGAGACCGAGCGAATATCAAATCTTTATCTATGACAACAATCACCCCGAGGCAGAGAGGGCGATCTTGGTCGAGGCAGAGTCCGGCCGGTGGTCATACACCGCGGGTGCCAACCCTGATGAGCCCGATACCCTTTACGAGGGCACGCCCGAGAACCAGAACCTCCTCTACCTCGCCGAAGCGGAGCCGCGCCTCGGTCGTCATCCGTGTACCTTCTGCAATGCAGAGGACGAATCAGAGGCCCTCGCCCAGGTGTTCGGCAGCGCTGGAGCTGAGTTCCTCGTAACGACCCACGAAGGCATGACCGTGGGGGAACGCGACGGGCAGCTCGTCTCCCATGAGGGCGCCCATGCCGCCCCCGCCTTCACGACGGCCTGCCACGGATGCCGCGACCCCCACCACGTCAGGGTGAAGCACCACCCCGAGCACGGGAACCTCCTCGAGCTGCGCCGCGCTGTGCACGGAGCTGACACCGAGGGCTTCGTCAGCGAGGTCGATGCCCATTATTTCGGCCCCGGATTCGCAGCGTCAGTGGAAGGGGCAGATGTTGACCTCGAGGAGGTGCATACCTTCGCCATCAATGGCCCAGGCAATGAGCTGGTGTACGGGTCGGAACCGTCTGCCCCCGACGACGTCGCCCATCTGTTCTTGGCCTGGGAACGTTCGCCCACGAGCCATCTGGGCCTCGAGGTGAGGGCCACGGGCAGCGAGGTGGCGACCCTCTCCTACGAGCTCGATACGGGGGTACCCGTCATTCGAGCCGATGGCCCGTTTCTCGCCGAAGAGACTGTCATCCGCCTCACCCGCGGCGATGAGCGAGGAACCGTGGTCGTGAGCGCGGCGGTGCCCTTGCCGAGCGGCGCGTCCGCGAGGATTCTCGTCGAAGACTCTCGCCCGGGTGAGCTGGTGGTGGTCGAGGTCGATGCAGACAGCGACGGACTCTTCGAGCAGACGTTGACCTTGCCGGAGCTTGGGCTTACCACCGACCCATTGTAGTGACTGGTCTGTTCGTTACGAAAGCGCACGCGCGCACGGAGAGGGTGAAGCCTTGTTCACGCGTAGCTCCCCTCCCCCGTTTCTGGTCTTCGGTGCCCCGCACATCGGGGAGGCTGAGATCGACGAGGTGGTGGCGACGCTGCGCAGCGGTTGGCTGGGGACCGGTCCACGTGTAGCGCGTTTCGAGGCGGCGTTCGCGGCGTACAAGGGTGTGGCTCCTGCGCAGGCCTTGGGCCTGTCTTCGTGCAGTGCAGGGCTCCATCTCGCGTTGCTTGCGGCAGGCATTGGCCCTGGTGACGAGGTCATCACGACGCCACTCACGTTCTGCGCCACCATCAATGCCATCCTCCATGTCGGCGCGACCCCAGTCTTGGCGGATATCGACCCGCTCACCCTCAACCTCGACCCAGGGGATGTGGCGCGCAAACTCACTGCCAAGACACGGGCACTCCTTCCCGTCCATTTTGCAGGACGAGGCTGCGCCATGGGGGAGCTGCTTCGTATTGCGGAGGCCCATGACCTTCGTGTGATCGAAGACTGTGCCCACGCCATCGAGACCCTCATCGACGGGAAACCCGCAGGCACCCTCGGTGATTTCGGCAGTTTCAGTTTCTATGCGACGAAGAATCTCACCACCGGCGAAGGGGGCATGCTCCTCGGGAGAGACGAGGCATTGCTGCACAAAAGTCGCGCCTTGTCCCTCCACGGAGTGTCGAAAGATGCCTTCATGCGCCGCGAAGCGGAGCAGTTCCTCCCCTACGACGTCGTGGGCGCTGGTTACAAATACAACATGATGGATCTGCAAGCGGCCCTGGGTCTGCACCAGCTTGCAGAGGTCGGGGAGAATCACAAAAAGCGCGCGTTCATCTGGCAACGCTATCGAGAGGCCATCGAGGAATTACCCTTGGCAGGTCCACCCGCCCTGCCCACAGGCCCCGACCGCCATGGCCTCCACCTCTTCACCGTGCAGGTATCGCCGGAGCGGGCTGGGCTTTCCCGCGATGAGCTCGCAGCGCGACTACGCGTTGCTGGCATCGGCACCGGGGTGCACTACACTTCCCTGGCCGATTTCCCCTATTACCAAGAGCGATGCGGCTTTCACCCCGAACAAGTGCCCCACGCCACGCGAGTGAGCCGGCACATCTTGAGCTTGCCGCTATCAGCCCACCTCTCGGCAGAAGAGGTCACAAGGGTGATCGGTTCCTTGCGCGAAGCCCTCATGCCTTGATCGAAAACGAAGGGTCTCCGGACGGCGATGGTCATCCCCGTCGTCCTCATCCGGGGGCCTTGGCCCATTCCGTTGACGCTGCATGGTCGTCCACCGCCTCGGTCACGGTCGACGCTGCAGCGAGAGCCTGCCGCTCCTTCACCTCTTCGAAATACGTATGGTAGGCGGGATGATTGGTGCCCATGAATCGGTCCCACCAATTGAAATAGAGGCTATAGTTCCCGCCGGGGTGAGAGTGGTGCATATTGTGGTGGGTGCTCGTGTTATGCCAACCGAACAACCAATGGCGCGTGAATCCCGTCGGGAAGAACTCGTAGCCCATGTGTCCGAGGACGCCGAGCATGAAGGCGTGGAGTCCTACGAGCCCAAGTGCGTAGGGATGCATCGGCACCACAAGAATCAACACCAGAAAATAGGTGTCTTCAGACAGCGTCTCGATGGGGTGGTGCGCGAATGTGGCGAAGGTGGTGGGGTTCGTGGTTTTGTGGTGAACGCTGTGACAATGACGGAAGAGCCATGGGGTGTGCAGCGCGCGATGCTGCCAATAAAACCACGTGTCGAATCCGACGACGCCGAGGGGAACAGAGAGCAGAAGCCAGCCCAGACCGTATTGATCGATGTCGTCATACACGCGGGCGTATCCACCCTCGATTGCGGCATACATCAGGAGGGTAAAGAGACCAGTGACAATCGTATTGCTCACTGTCCATCGCACTTCGTGGGCTTTTCGTTCGTTTGAATCGTCTTGGATTTTGTGCCGACGAAGAAACGCGACGTTCTTCAGCAAGAGGAAGATCCCGCCGCAAATGACGGCGTAACGAAACGAGAAGCCGACCACGTAGCGGAGGAAGGCGCCGGCTGTGGGCTCGAAGAAGGATCTGAGTTCTGACTCCACCTGCCTCGACCTCATCCACATGATGGCCCGCTTACATGGACATCGCGCTGGTGAGAGTTGCTAGCACCTCGCCGCGCCAAACTCTACCGAACGCGGAACTCCGGCAGAGGTCTCGCCGCTAGGCCTGTTCGCTCTTCGGTAACTCGACGAGACGGAGGAGCTCTGCGGCATCCCGACGGCCCGTCGATCGCGATTTCGTCGACGTGGCCCGCCGCTCGCTCACCCAGTGGTGGAAGGCGGTCACCCGCTCCTCGCGGCTGCCGAGCCAGGCAGCCCGCTCGGCCGCAGCTGCACCTTGCTGGAGGGAAGGCCACAGGCGCATGTCCTCCCGCAGCACGCGCTCACCCAGTCGTGTGAAGACTTGCGCGAAGAGCCACTGCAGGGGCCGGAGGAGGGCGCCACCGCGGATGCGTCGAGGTACCAGCGAGATAGCGATGTGCCGAGTTCGGGTCTCACTCAGTGGCTCGAGTACGATGAGCGTCGCGACGAGAGCGTTGTAATAGAGCAAGATTCCCGGAAAGAGATGGGCTTGGGTGAACCGTCGAGGGTCTCGCTGCCCCAGGAAGAGCCAGCTGAGGAGCTTGACGCCATAGCCGACGACGTCGTGCTCCCAGGGTTTGAGGTCGAGATAGCGAGTGTAATGAGGGTGAATCGTATGATCGTGCAGCTCTGGCGCACGGAACTCGCGGAAGGTCGTCGGATGTACGCAGGGGACGTGGTAACTCTCCACGGCGTTCTCCGCGATGATCTTCCAATTCACCTCGTGCTCTGACGTCCAGGTGCGCATGACACGGTGGTCGCCGAAGTGTTGCCTGACTTCTTCTGCATATTCCCCGAGCTCGTCCAGCAGCGCGGGGCCCTCCTCGAGCAGGGAGACAAAGACGAGCTCCCCGAGACAGGCCACCCGGAGCGCACGAAGGCCCACTTCGCGCGCCGGCAGCCCACGGAATGACGGACCGTCGGGCAGACGACACAGGCGGCCAGCGTCGTCGTATTCCCACCCGTGGTAGGGACAGCGCAGCACCGGCGCATGGGACTGCCCGGGCTTGGCGACGAGGCTGTGGCGATGGGCGCAGATGTTCACAAAGGCGACCAGCCGCCCTCCCTCATTCCTGACGACGACGGGAATTCCCGCAATGGGAAGGGCGACCTGATCACCTGGGCGACGAAGGGAAGAACGCAGCGCGAAGAATTGCCAGCTGGTGCGAAACATCGTCGCCAGCTCCCCTTGGAATGCTTCGGGTGCGGCGTAGTCGTGGGCCGTGATGGTTCCCCGGCGGGCACCGTCCTGCTCAAACATAGGCTCGCCCTCCGGTTACACGCTGTGCTTGCTTCGTCTGGTGCGGTCGACGAAGAGGGTAGAGCCCGCTCTGCGCCCCGGCACCGCCTGCGGGTCCACTGTGGGGCGACCACCGCAGAATGGCAACCGGTCTCATCCCGTGCACTCCCCGCGTTGCCCGGTCTGCTGACCCGAGCCAGTTTCGCCGGTGGTGGACAATCTTTCCTCGCTGGGAGACAACGCCACTTCGACGTCGTCGTTGCCAGCCGGTGACGGCGGTGCAGGGGCGCCCTGAGAAATGCGCAAAGGGCCAAGCACCAGACGGGAGTACGGGTGTCGGAGGCGGTGATCGAGCACGGAGACCTGTCCCAGGTTTCATTCCTGGCGGCGGAGGCAGAGCGCCGGCCCCGAGAAGAGTACCGGGTGCCAGCGGTGCAACTGCGCGCATTGACCCGAATCGATCGCGGCCAGACCCTCATGCACATCGGGGGTGAATGGCTCCTCATTGTGGGAAGCGCCGCGCTCTGCGAGCGCTACTTCTCGCCCGCGCTCTTTGTGGCGACCTGCGTGCTCATCGGCTCAAGGCTGCACGCCCTTGGCATACTCGCCCACGATGGCACCCATGGACTCCTGTGGCCGAAGCGGCGCATCAACGATCTGCTCGTAGAGTGCCTGCTGGCGTGGCCGGTCTTCTTGTCGCTGCCGGCGTACCGCGCCATGCACGTCAAGCATCACCGTCATCTGAACACGCTCGACGATCCTGACTTCGCGCGGAATCGTCCTGACCGATTGCGCACCCGTCGCGGACTGTGGGACTTCGTCCGCATCATGGGGGGTCTGTACGGCGAGCAACGCCACATGCTGCGCTTTGTAACCGACACACCTCCGCGCGATACCGCAGCGGCGAACCGTCCCTTGGTGCCTCGCCCGTTGATCTATGTTGTCGTCGTCGGCACCGCCGCGCTCTGCGGCGGCCTGCCCCTGCTTTTGAAATATTGGCTCGTTCCTTTCGGAACATGGTTTTTATGGAGCATGCGACTCAAGGGCACCGCCGAACACTTCGCCGTCGAGGACGAAGAGGGCTGTAACGCGGCTCGCACCCTCAGGCCCGGCTTGCTCACACGGCTATTGATCGCACCGAAGAACGTGCATTATCACATTGAGCACCACCTCTACCCATCGGTGCCGTTCCACCGGCTGCCGCAGCTGCACGTCGCGCTGATGACCCACGAACGGTTCCAGCAGCGTGCCCATGTCACGTCGTCATACTCGCGTTTTCTCCTCGAGTGCTTCGCGTTCCGACAGCGCGCCCCAGACGCTGGGTGTGGAACAGCGAGTTCCTCCTCGCCGCTCGAGCGCGGCTCTGCGGCGCCAGCTGGGGCCTCTCTCACGGGGAAGAGATGAGTTTTCCCGCGGGACGAATGGCGCTCCCTTTTGCGCTCTTTGTCTTCGTTACCTTGCTGTTCGCGGGCCTATGGTTTGAGGTGCACAGCTGGGAGACGTACATGTACGCCTCCGCCACTGAGCGCTTCTTCTCCCTCGCGGAGTTCTTCTCGGCCTCTCAGAATGGCGCGCCATTGCCCGAGGTCTCTGACTTTCACCCCTACCACCCGCTCTTTCACCTGGTGGTGGGGTCTTTGGTAACCCTGGGGAAGACCTTCGGAGCGGACAGCGCGCTCGTGTGGGCCGTGATCCTGAACAAGGTCGCGGGGCTGGTTGCGCTGCTTTTCTGTCATCGAGTCCTGCGGCGAATCATCGTCGATGATGCCGCAGCGTTGCTCGCGACAGCCTGCGTCGTGTCGACCAAGGCGTTCCTCTTCGGCAGCTATTCGGGCGAAGCCCACATGGTCTCTTTCGCGTGCTTCGTGGTCAGCCTCGAGCGCGTATTGTCCATCGCGAAGGGGGATAAGGACGCGACCGGTGACGTTGTCGTTGCCGCGCTCTGGTTCAGTGTCGGGGCGGCGATGAACCTCGCAGTTTTCTATTACGGAGTGTTGCTCGTCGGACTGCTCATGGTGGCAGGTCGAAGGCAACAAACGCTGATCGGCATCGGCGTCGCGGCGTTGGTGCTCGCCGTAGTGTACGTGGCGTTCCCCATCGTGCGGCTCGAGCTCTCGTCGTTCGACGAATTCCGTCGCCTGTATTCGCTTTACGCTGACCTGCCGCGACCACGACCCTCGCTGTGGCATTGGCCTGCAGAGTTCCTCGACGCCGTCGGGCAGGGGATGGTGCCAGGTACTTCCGGTTCCAGCTGGCTCTTGCGCCTAGGGCTCGCGGGAGCCCTGCTCATTGGCCTTGTGGGCGCGCCCGGTGCGTCCTCTCGGCCCGGGCCTCCTCGCTGGTTGATCGTGTGGCTTTTGGTGTTCGCCCTCGGCGAGCTCGTTCCACGCACCGAGAGTTCCATCAATGGCACGCTCTACGTCGCCCTGCCGCTCATGGGGGTATTGGGGTGTGGCCTTGCCCGCCTGCGTGACCGACCGCGCCTGCGCCTGCTCAGTGCGTTGCTGGTGGTCGCCTTTGCGGTCCACAACTTCTCCTCGGTGGTGCTGCGCAAGGTCTCGCCTCCCCCCGAGGCGCTGCCCCGCCTCGCGCATGTGAGAGCGAAGCTCCCACCGGACATCCCGGTGGCGGTGGTCGTCGGCCACATGTCCCTGATGCAAGAGGTGTATTACTTGGGCCATCAGCTCGGCGTGCGGGACCTGACGGCCTTTACGCCCCTCACGGAGCGCAGTCGCCAGGACCTCACGACGTGGTTTCGAGAGCACCCACGGGGGTGCGTGCTCTCTTCGACGCCGCTGCGGAGCCACGAATTTCACGAGCTGATGCGCGCGGTGACCCCCCTCGATCCCGAGGTCTACCACTACTCGGTGAATCACCGAGACGCCCATCGTGTCGCCCAGAAGCACGTGTATTTGGCTTGCCGGGGCGCTCTATCGGCGCGTACCGTATCGGCTTCTTCTTCGACGACGACGACCCGATAGTGCGCACGCCAGCGAGATAAGCGTGGCCTCGAACAAGAATGTCCGAGGGCGTATTTGCCACGAACTGCACCCGAAGTCCGATGAGCGTCGCGCGGAGACGTCGCTCTCGTCGCTCGAAGAGGGCGCCGGCTCTCCTTCGGGCGCGCCGTCATCTGCGATGGTGGGGCGAATGCATTCGCCATCGATGCAACGTCCTCGTCCACTGGGCGCGCACTCCACCCCACAGGCGCCGCAATGAAAGGAATCGGTGGCGTGATCGACACATGTGCCGTCACAGGCGGTGCAATCGGTGCACCCTACCCTCGCTTCCTCGATGAGCAGCTCACAGCCCTGCCCCTGGGCGAGGCAATCGAAGGTGGCGAGCGTGCCCCCGAGGCACACCCGTGCGATGCCTTGGTCACAACGCCCGGTAGCGGAGATCTCCCCGCAGGGCATGGGCTCACAGCTCGCTGCGTCAGCGGCCATGC
>JBMTAX010000043.1:0-11800 GCA_049429145.1 Myxococcota bacterium | reverse complement strand
GAGCGAGCACTCGTCGACACGAACCCCATGGGCGAGGTTGGCTTGGTAGAGGGTGCCGTCATGGAGGTACTCCTGACACTGCGCCACCCGCGAGAGGTGGCGCCCCCGAGCTCCCCCATCGACAGTTAGGCCCAGGCCCAGATCGAGGTCGTCATGGGGCCCGATCTCCTCGTGGCGGAGGGGAAGCAGCTCGCGGCGACGGTAAACCCGCACGAAACCATCCGGACCGAGACGAGCGTCCCGAGGCCGGCGAGGGGACAACGGGTCGATGGCGACCCCTGCTTCATATCCGAGGAGGAACACACACACTTCGTCAGGTCGCAGATGGCCCGCCACGCTATCAAGGACGCCAAGCAGCGCCTCGACCCTCCCCGTATCGGTTTCATCGCCGACGAGTTCGAGTCGCGCACGCTCGTCTGGCTGCTCGAGGACGCAGCCCTCCCCTAGAAACCGTGGTCCGAGATACGCGAATCCCCGACCGCGTCGCGCCGCGGTGAGCAAAGCCTGCCGTACCGTCCAGGTTTCTGTCGTCGCCACGAAGTTGAGGCTGACACAGCATCCGAGGGGCGCAAGCACCCTCCCCGCCTTGTCATTCGCCACTCGAGACGACACAACCGTGGGGTATGACCCGTGTTGCACCGCCCTCGACCCTTGTCCGGCTCTGGATTCTGCTGCTGTATGCCCTCGTCCTGTCGATGGTCGCAGTAGGGGGCATCACCCGGCTCACGGGCTCGGGTCTCTCTATGGTCGTGTGGCAACCGCTTATCGGTGCCATTCCTCCTCTGAACGAAGCGGAGTGGCTCGCAACCTTCGACGCGTACAAGCAAACCCCACAGTTTCAGCAGGTGAACCATTGGATGGCGCTCAGCGACTTCCAACGCATCTTCCTTTGGGAGTACCTGCATCGATTGCTCGGCCGCTTCATCGGGCTCGCCACGGGCATCCCTTGGCTCATTCTCGTCGTGAGAGGTCACCTACGTGGCCGCTGGGCGTGGCTTACGCTAGGCGCATTCGTCCTCGGGGGGATGCAGGGTGCGCTGGGTTGGTTCATGGTGAAGAGTGGACTCGTCGACGTTCCGGCGGTCAGTCATCTGCGTCTCGCCGCCCACCTGACCCTCGCCTTCCTCGTCGGGCAATTCCTCCTGTGGATCTACCTCGATGCTTCCTCTCCACGCTCGTCCCCACCGACGTTTTCCGCAGTCAGCTGGGGCGCTCTCGCGGTGGCGCTCGGCGTCGTGGTGCAAGTCATCTACGGCGCCTTCATGGCGGGCACCCGTGCAGGCTACATGTACGCAACCTTCCCTGACATGAATGGCACCTTCGTCGCCACCGGTGCCACTGAACTGGCGCCCTTTTGGCGAAATCTCCTCGAGAACCCCGCGATGATCCACACGGTTCACCGGGGACTCGCGTGGCTCCTCGTCATCGGTGTTGGAGTCTTTGCGGCGTGGGCGTTGCGGCGACCCATCACCCACCGCACCCGGGTCGCACTCTGGCTCATGCTTAGCGTGGCGGTGGCCCAGCTCACGCTCGGCGCCCTGACGGTCATCACCCACGTCAACCTCACTGTGGCCGTGTTGCACCAGGTCACTGCCTTCCTGCTGTTGTCATCGTGTGTGCTCGTGGTGCATCGCTCCCGTGCCCCCGCAGGAACCCTGCGAGGCTGAGCTTTGCGACGAGCACCGAGAAACATGTAGGCGAAACTCCCATCGCGTCATCGTCCTAAGCCCCTCGCCAGACGCCAAATCCAAGCGATCTCCCTCACACTGGGCCTATGACCAAGATCACGTCATATGGGCCCTGGTTGTCTGTCTTGCTTCTGAGCGCGTGCGTGCAAGCGCTGGACACGCCCGAGAGCGACGACGAGCACGGGGTGGACTTTCTCGGCGGGGTAGAACGACTGACGCCCCCGGATGACGAGGGGTGGCAACACACACCGCCCCTCACCCGTGCCCAAGGGTTCTCCCGCGTTGGCCTCCGCTTCGATGAGCGATCGGCTACCCACATCGAGGGGAGGTTTCGTGCGCTGGGGGAAGAAGGCTTCAGCGCGTGGCTTCCCATGCGACTCGTCTTCAAGGAAGAGCAGGCACACAACGGGGTCATCGACGTGCCTTTCGTTGCGGAAGAAGCGCAGGTGCGTTTTCTCGCCCCCGTGGAGGCAGGTCTCCAATTCGTCGCCATAGAGCTCCTCGACCGTATCGCCGGTAGTGCGACGAGCGAGGGCATCGCATTGCCACCCGGCCAGCGTGACCAAGGACTCGCTGCCGACGGGCTGGTCGTGACGAGGGCACAGTGGGGGGCGCGCATCCGTAGCTGCTCAGGCGCCCACAGCCCCTCGCGCATCACCGTCCATCACACGGTGACCCCGAACGACGACAGCTTGAGCATGGCGGCGCGCATCCGACAGATTCAGGCGTACCACATCGACGTCCGAGGCTGGTGCGACATCGGGTACCACTTTCTCGTTGGCCAAGACGGGCTCGTCTACGAAGGACGGCCTGAGAATCGCCTAGGAGCACACGCCGCCGGTGCCAATGCGAACAACGTGGGTATCAGCTTCGTCGGTGACTTCGAGGGCCGCAGTCCGGCCGACGCTCAACTCAATGCCGCCGCCCGCATCTTGCGCGCCCTTAGCGAGACATATTCCATTCCGCGGACCCGCTCGACGGTCAAAGGGCATCGGCAGATAGGCACCACGTCGACGGCATGCCCGGGGGCTACGCTCTATGGGCGGCTCGAAGAGTTGCTGGCACGCGCTGACGACGTGGACGCGGTGGCTCTTCCGGTGGCTTCTGACGATGGCTCTCCGCCGACAGGAGCCCCCGGATGCTATTCCAACTCGGCCGGCCGCACCGTCGACCATGGTACGTGCGTGCAGGTGGACTACGCCGGCTGCGGCCAGGGTTCGTGCGCTTGGTACACTTGTGATGGAGGTGAATGGCAGTGCTCCCACCTCGACAGCTGCCCGGGTGCGACCAGCTTACCGAACCCCGCGTGCGGCGCAGTCACCCCCCCTTCGTTCGCGCCATGTTTCTCCGCCACCCTCGGGCGCCACATTGATCATGGGGCATGCGTGCAGGTTGCATATCCAGGCTGCGGGCTCGACGAGTGCGCGCTGTATCGGTGCCACGATAGCGGGTGGCAGTGCGGCGATGCGGCCACGTGCACCGACGAGCAAACGTTTGAGAACGCGGCCTGTGCGGCCCCACCAGGCTCAGCGGACACAGCAACTTCGGGCAGCTACGGCGACCTTCCCCCAAGCCACCCAGCCTTCGCCGCCGCCGAGGCATTGCGACGACGTGGAGCCATGTGGGGGTGTGCACCCGGCGAGTTCTGCCCCGAGCAGGCCGCCAGCCGGGCTGAACTCGCCTACCTGCTTCACAAGCTCACCGAGGGGCCCCCGCAAGGCCCCATCTCGCCTCTCTTTGACGACGTCCACACCAGCGATTGGTTTTTTGAGGCAGTACAAGACATCGCCACACGCGGTATCACCTCGGGCTGTGGCACGCGAACCTTCTGCCCAGATGCTGGGGTGAGTCGCTCTGCCCTCGCCGTTTTTCTCACACGCGCGCAGGCACTCCCACCGATCGCTCCCGCGATACCCACGTTCCTCGATGTTCCTATGGACCACTGGGCCATCGGCCGTATCGAAGCGGCCGCTGCTGCCTCGCTGATGACCGGCTGCGATGACGCACTGCCGCATTTCTGCCCTGCGGATCTGCTCTCGCGCGGAGAGTTGGCGGTCATCGTCGCCGCCGCCTACTTGGGCCCGCTTTGACCTGCACTGCACGACGACGCCCTTTGGCTTGTATCGGGAGTTTTCTCCCGCTAGACACTAGCGCTCCGCGACGAGCGAGGTCTGTATGGCGACGGCACCGAATGCGATGAGCAAAGCCCCTTCCAAGAAACGCGACCCCATGGTGCGATTCACAGGGCGAACCCTCTATTTGACGGAGGACGCAGGCCTCTTGCGCCGACAGCTCGACGGCGAAGTCATCCGTTATGATGAGTCGCGCAAGCTGATCGACAACATCTCCACCGACGAGCTCACGCCTGGTTGGGTGTGCTTCTGGTACGACGAGACCCTGGGTAACTATTGCCTCGTCGGGCTCCGCGGTGGCGTTGTCCAAAAAGACAGCATCCGCACGGCGTCACCGTCGGTGATCGTCAGCGGTTTGTCGAAGGGCTGTGGTTCCTCTCGCGAGACCGCGCCGTACTCCGAGAAGGTCGCTGGGGTCGAGCTCGTCGTCGCAAAGACCATCGAGAAGATCTACGGGCAGAATTGCCGGAACATCGGCCTTCTGACGACGACGGATTTCTCGGTGCTCGAACGTATCGAGCGGGGAGAAGCCATACCGCTCGAAGAGTTCACCCGAGGCCTCGATCCCATCGCGAAGGGAATCGTCGAGTACGGAGGTTTGTTCCACTACAATCAAGCGCGGCTCGCCGGCGAGGTAGCGCCTCCTCCAGTGACGACAGCGAAGCGGCCGATGAACCTCGTCGAGAAGATCATCGCGCGACGTGCCATTCGAGACGCGGCGACAGGCGCCATGGGCGTCGAGGCGGTGATGCCGGGGGATGCGCTCTTCTGCTACACCGACGTGCGCTTTAGCCACGACTACACCACGGCCATGGGCGAATCTCTTTTCGTGCAGGGCTTTGGCTCCGAGGCGCGGGTGAAGGATCCCGGCAGCGCTTTCGCGTTCCGCGACCACCTCACCTTCTTGAAGAACGTCATGAGCGAAGAGCGGAAGAAGCAGGGGCTACTGCAGGTAGCCGACAACCTCGCCGTGGTGCAGCAGGCCTTCGTCGAGAAACAAGGCATTCGTCTCTTCGGAGAGACCCCCGAGGGGGGGTCCGAGGCCATCTGCCACAATGCCGTCATGGAGGAACTCGGTGGCCCCGGGCAAATCGTCGTCGGCACCGACAGCCACACTTGCACCGCCGGTGCGCTCGGTTGCTTCGCCTTCGGGGTAGGCACCACCGACATGGCGAACGCTTGGTACACCAAAGACATCCAAGTGAAGGTGCCCGAGAGCGTGCGCTACGTGCTGAAGGGCAAGCCCGCTGACGACGTCACGGCGAAAGACATCATGCTCTTCATCATGGCGCAGGAGTACATCAAGTCGGGGCGTGCGATCGGCAAGGTGCTGGAGTTCAGCGGCGAGGGCCTTCTTCATCTCAATATGGATGAACGCGCCACCATGACGAACCTCGCCGTCGAGGCGGGCGCCACCACCGGCATTATCGAGGCCGATGAACTCACCGCGGAATACCTCATGAAGTTCCGCGGCTGGTCAAAAGAGGCAGCGCACGAGGGCTTTTTGCAGAGCGACCCCGACGCCACCTACGACGCCAGTTTCGAGATCGACCTCACCGCCATCCGTCCTATGGTGGCCACCCCAGGGGATCCGCGCAACGGCATCGACGTCGACGCTCTCACCGCACAGAGCGACATCAAGATCGACATCGCTTACGGCGGCTCCTGCACCGGCGGCAAGATGGCCGACATGGACATGTATGCGGCGGTGCTCGACGAGGGCCTCCGTCGCGGCATGAAGGTCGACCCTACGGTGAAGCTCTACATCCAGTTCGGCAGCCAGCGCATCAAGCGGTACGCCGAAGAGCGAGGTTACCTCGACGTCTTCGCCCGCGCTGGCGCCGAGACCATCAACCCTTCCTGCGGCGCGTGCATCAACGCGGGACCTGGCGTCTCGCAGAAGAGCGAGCAGGTCACCGTAAGCGCCATCAACCGCAACTTCCCGGGTCGCTCGGGGCCTGGCCAAGTTTACCTGGCATCCCCCCGCGTGGTGGCGGCCTCTGCGCTTGTCGGCCGCATCACGCCGCCGGAAGCCCGGCCCTTGAGGTAGAGCCCCGTCAGCAGTTCTCGGGCAGTACGGCCGCTGTGTTGCGGTCGCACTGCTCAGAAACGTTCACGATAAAACCGATGCAGCTCGGCGTCGCTCGCGAAAGAGGGTGCGGCCTCGACACGCGGGCGCACGCGCGCTTCGTAGACGGCGAGGGTCAATGGCCGAAAACGATAGGTGGCCCCAGCCGATGACACAAAGCGCGCGCCCTCACCCGTAAGGCTCTCGAGCCGGCCCGGTAGCGCCCGAGGACGCAGCGTATCGAACCAGCACATGTGGCCGTCGCGAAAGGAGGGTTCTATGGCGAGCAACACGCTGTCGTCTTCCTCACTTTCGACGAGGTATACCTTCTCGACGTCGAACTCCGGCAGGCTCATGGGCTCACCCCTGAGGCCTCGTCGTCATCGAGCAAGAACTGTCGGACCTGAACAAACTCCGAGATGGGTTTGCCTGCCACCTCAGTGATGCCTCTCTCGGTGAGGGCCGAGAGGAGCGCCATGCGCTTGGCCTCGTCTTGGGTATAGATGGCTTCGAGCTCTCGGTTCGGGATGCCCGTGGCGAACATCGTCTCGTTGAACGTGGCATAGGACCCCTCGGGCTGTCCCGGGTAGGCAGGTCCGCCGGTCTTGATGGCAGCGACGAGCTCCTCGCCGTACTTCCGCTCCTTGAACAGCTTCTCGTCGCGGGTCGCGCCGAACTGGTCCTGCGGGTAAGCGAACCAATCGGTGCGTCGCAAGACCTCGGTGCCATAGCGTAGTTGGTAGTCGCCGGTCCCGTAGGCACCCGCGAGTTTGTGCCCCGTCGCTGCCGACGTCACCATGCGGGTGAATGCGTAGTCCGCCCCACCAGAGCAGAGGTCAGCCGCTGAGGACGCGCCCTCGATGATGAGCCCGCGAGAGTAGCGCTCGCGGGTACTCATGAGCCCCTCTCCCTCGAGGATCGCGATTACGCTTTCGAGCTTGCGCACCCCCGCAAAGAGGTACTGCACGCCGAGGTCGCGATAACGCTGCCCCTGGGACGGATCGACGGGGGCGAAGTGTCCGGGGAAGACCTCCTCGATCTTCCGCGTGGCCGCCTCGCGAGGGTCGATGCCGGCCGCTTTCAATGTGCTCTCCACCTCTTGGGCCGCCGCTGGTCCATCGAGCCCCGACGCCCCGAGGGCGTAGGCACGGGCGGGGTCCGCCTGCCACAGGGTACGCAACTGGCTGAGGAGTGCCCGGCTCTCCTCTGAGGAGGACGCGAAGGCATCCTCGAGACCGCTCGTTCGCACCGCAGCCTCGAACGCCCGGCCGAGCGCTTCGTCAGAACCGCCAAACACACGGAGCTCCACCTGTCCCGCGACGGCCCAGGCAGCGTTGTCGCTCAACAGTCGGACGGAGTACCCCTCGTCGGATTCGAGCGCTACCGCCTCGGCTAGCCCTGTCGCGCTCGCCGCGACCCAGGTGCTCGATGCAGGTCCAGGGTACGCGGTTCCGGCGTCGGGATCGAGGTGATATCGGCCTTCGTCGTCGAGAGAGCGCTGCTCGGCCTTCCACTCGCCGCGGGTCGCGCCAGCTTGATCGAGGCGGGCTACGGCTTGGGCGATGTCAGCCTTTTCGCGGAGCTTGAGCGAAAACTCGAGGCCCTCGCCGCGGGTGGGGTGGGAAATTTTGCGCACGACCACCCGCTGCCCTGCCACAGCAGCCGCGTCGAGCTGCAACACGAGGCCCCCCGGAGGGATGGGCAGACGGTCAAGGGCAGATGTCGGCAGCGCAGTAGGGATGTTTCCTGCCTCGAGGTCACGCTGCAGCGCCGCCAGCGAGCTGGCCCCTGCCGCTTCATGTACCTCTCGATTCCCCCGGGCCTTCTCCTGAAGGCGAAAGGCAAAGGCGTTGCCCGAGGAGGCCCTGCCCCCGTTTGCCAGGGGGGCAACCTTTGCCGACGTCGCGCCGATGAGAGCGAGCGCAGCCGCGTTGTCAGACGCGACCGCAGGTACCGGCACCTCAGGCACGGGGCTCACAGAGACGGGGGGCACCTTCGGGGTGGAGACGGAGGCCGGCGTCTTTTCAGCCGACGGCCCAACCGGGGTCGACGCGTGCGGGCTTTTGCTGATCGGGGAAGGCATGCGCCCCGCCTCCTTGCGCCGGCCAAATGCCTCGCGCTGTCGATAGTAGCGTAGACTCGTGAGGTTTGGCGGCTCGCCCGGCACAAAGGATGGATGGTCCCGATGAAGACGATGCCCTTCTCTCAGATCGCGGAGCCTGCTTGGCGCAAACTGGCCACCGCCGTCGATGAGGCCGGTGGAGGCGGCGACGGGGCCGTGTCCATCGCGGAGCTCGATCGAGCCATCGAGAAGGCCACCGCCGACGTTCTGCTGGGGCCCGATGTGTCGGCCCTCCGTGCGCTGCGTACGTTCGTGCTGCACTGTGGGGAGGGGCCTGCCGCAGCCTCCCCTCCGGGTGGCGACCTCGGCGGCGGGGGCTATTCACCCCATGCGCTTCACGCAGCACACCTGAGCGGACAGCCTACCCTTCCGAAACCCCCGCTGTTGCTGCGCGCCCCCCTCGAGGAAGACAGCTGCACGCAGCTCTACCAAGTGCCGGCGGGCGCTCGTGACGTCGAGGACCGGCAGTCGGTGCTCATCCCCCTCGATGACCGCGAACTTCACCTCATCGAGCTCAAGTACCAGGACACCCGCCCGCTGCGAGATCTCGAGTTCAACTACCGCGAGCCCGGCGCTCTCGCATGGCGCACGGCCCGGGGCGATGAGTGGTTCGAGCTGCTCGCGAAGGAGAAGCGTGGCGAAGTGGAGATCAAGCGCGAGAGCGACCATGGCGGGCCTTGGATCAACAACCCCATCCGGGTGAAGGTCGACGTCCTCTTGCCCGATGGGCGGGTACATGAGGTGGGCCGGAAGTTCCTCGACTTCCACGTCCACGACGCCCACAGCCCCGACAGCTCGGGCTACCCGGAGACCGACAACATCTCGAACGGCTACGAACGCCTGCCCCGCGGCAAGCTCCCCGCGGGGAGCCTCCTGCGGCTCACTCCCGTGCACGAGAACCGCAAGCCCTGGGAAGCCGACCGCACCGTCGCAGCGCAGCTTTCTTGGGTGAAACCCATCTACCGCCCCGACCACCAAGAGCAGGTGTGCGTGCACAGCGCAGCGTCGTGGGGCAAGCCTGCTGCCGGGGGCTACCCCGTCGACCCTGCCCGCACCATCGCGGCGGTCCTCGTGACGTGGACCGACCACGGCGGAATGTCCTCGGGCAGCTTGCGCCTGCCTGGCCCTCAAGGGGACTGGCGTTCGCCTCGCTACAACATCGGCTCAGGCGAAACCGAGCTCATCCCCGTCGGACGGAGGGCTGAGAACGGGCTCCTCCACGTCGAAGGGGATGGGATGGAACTCAACCGCATCGAGGTGTTGTACGCGGAGTGAGCGGCGTAGCGCTCACTTGGGTTGGAAACGCCCTTCGAAGGCGTTGGACAGCGCGAACAAGCGTCCCGCGGTGCTCATGGCCAACAGCAGGTCAGCATCGAGCTCAAGGTCGGCAGCGAAACCATTGCCGGTTCCGAAGTATTGTAGGGGTTCTCCCGATTGCAGGTCGAGGACATACAGCGCCCCGCGGTCCGATGCGATGTGCACCCGCCCCCCTTGCACCGCGGGCCGCCCGGGGGCGCCGCGTGAAAAGGTGAAGCGCCAGCGGACCTTGCCGGTCGCAGCCTCGAGCCCCAATACTTTGCCGGGTCCGGCGGCCACCACCAACGCATCGCCCCCTGCGGCGAGGCGAGTGATGCCGCTCTCGTCGAGCTTCCACAGGGTTTTTCCTGTGACCGCGTCCAGGCTGAATACTCCCACCGCCTGGGACGCCGCCACCACCCGGCCGTCGCGGACGACGGGGTCGCTATCCACGTCGACAAAGGCCACATCTTTGCCCAAGGACCATCGGTCAATGAGTCGCCCGGTCTGCAGGTCAAGCACGGACATGCTGCCCGAGGCGTGCCCCACGTAGACTCGGGTGGAGGGCCCTTGGGGGGTCTGTACCTCGGCGACTTGCGGGCGTGCTTGGCCGCGCAAGGTGATGCCGCCGGGAAGCGGGTGCTTGTACACCCACCGTGAGGCGCCGCTCTCGCGGTCGAAGGCGTACACCGTGTCGAGCCCCGTCACCACGATCACGAGCGCCCCAGCGACCGTTGCCGGCTCGAGGACCTCTGCGTCGACAGACTGCTGCCAGCGAATACGCCCGCTCGTCACATCTGCGCGCACCACCACAGCGTCGGCGGTGCCGAAGTAAGCGCTGTCGTCGATGAACACCGGTTTCGCGAAGACGCGCCCCGGCATGGGCACCGCATAGAGCGACCGCCCATCCACAACGTCGCGGGCGTGCAGCTTCCCGTCGAGCCCGCCCACGAGGAGTGTACCGGTCGCACGGTGCAACGCGGGCGAAGCGACCTCGCGGCGGGTCCACGGGATGCAGGCCTCCTCCGCGCTGGCTGGCCCGGCGAGGGTGAGCAGGCACGGTCCGAGGGCGACGTTGTCGACGAACCACAAGGGGGCGTAGACCTGACGGACCTGCGCCGCAGCGGCGAGAGTAGGCGCCGCGCCGGAGAGACCCAGCGTCAACGCAAACGCCATGGCTCGTCGCGACGAAGCGCTCACCCGGCGTCCTTGGTCCCGTCGACCCCGAGCCGCGCCTTCATGCCGTCGAGGCTGGCGCTGAGCGGCGACTCAGGGAACTGCTTCTCCAGTTGCTCCACGTAGGTGCGCGCCTTCGCGGTGTCGCCCTTCGCCAGGAAGAGGCGTGCAAGCCCGAGCAAACTCGCGTCTTTGGCGGCGGCGCCCGAGAGCTCGAGCACGCGCTGGTGGTCGGCGATGGCGCCCTCGACATCCCCCTTCGACTCGAGCGCAACCGCGCGGCCGGAGAGCGCCGCGAAGCGAAGTCCGTCGTCGGTGTCACTCTTCTCGAGGAAATCTGCATAGTGCGTGGCGGCCGCTTCCCATTCTCCGAGATCCATAGAGGCATGCCCGGCGTACAGGTGTGCAAGCGCGCCAGCGCCAGTGTCGCCGTGCTGCGAAACCACCTCGAGGAACTTGCCACGGGCTGCTTCGGCCTTTGCTTTTGCCGTGTCGAAGCGTGGCTTCGAGGCATCGCCCAGACCCGGAAGGTCTGGCCCGACCTCTCCTTGCCACGTCTCGAGGGCCATCGAGTACGCGCTCGAGGCCGCAGCGTCGGCGTTGCCCTGCACAAGCCGCGTCACCCCGATGCCAGCACCCGTCAATACGACGGCACCGATGCCGGCGAGGATCAGGTTGCGATGCTCCTGCGCCCACTCCACCAACTCGAAGCCCTTGGCCTGAAACTCATCCTGGATGCCCGCTTGCTCGCGTGCAGCCTCCTCCTCGGCGGCCTTCTTCTCAGCCTCGAGCTCTTCTTGTGACTTCGGGGTGTGGTGCTTGATCTTCTTCGCCATGGTTCATGTCCCTCGACCGCGGGGGCGTTGTAGGGCCTCTCGGGAAGGGGGTCAACGGCAACGCTCGCGAGAAGCCGAGGGCGCAAACGCTGCGCGCCCTGTTGACGTCCATGCGGGCTACACCCGAGTTGACGAGTCGACCCGCGTCATCGCTCCACTCTTGTACCGTCCCCAGTAGTCGTCGAGCCGCGCCTTCACTTTGCCTGAGAGCAACACCGCCCCAAGGATGTTCGGGAACGCCATCCCGAGTACCATCAGGTCAGAAAAGTCGAGCACGTTCTGCAGTTGCAACACGCAGCCTAAGAAGGCGAAGACCAGGAAGATGACCCGGTACAGCATCGAGGTCTTTTCGCCGAAAAGCATCGTGAAGCAGCGTTCACCATAATAGCTCCACGAGATCATCGTCGAGAAGGCGAAGAGCAATACGGCGACGCTGAGCACCAGAGGAAACCAGCTCACCGCGGCCCCGAACGCCGTCTGCG
>JBMTAX010000042.1:0-11816 GCA_049429145.1 Myxococcota bacterium | reverse complement strand
GCCGACGAGACCTACAACCTCAAGGTGCGCCAGCTCGAGAGCCGCATCAACGAACTGAAGGAGCAAATCTTTCGCTCGAAGGCAAAGCTTACCCTGCTGACCGAGCAAGTCACCGGCGGACTCGGTAGCGGAGGAGGAGCCGTCATTATCCTCCGCGACGATATGGGCAGTGCATTCCTGCTGAGGGAAGTCGCTTGTTTCCTTGACGGCGCGCCGCTGTGGACAGCGTACAACGAGCAAGGCGTCCAACTACGCGGGAGCAATGCGGGGGAGCAGGTGCTGTACGACGGGAGCCTGGTCGAGGGCAGTCACACCCTCTCGGTGCAGCTCGTCTACACGGGCAACGGGTCGGGGGTGTTCAGCTACCTCGCCGGCTACACGTTTCGCCTGAAGAATTCCCACACCTTCGAGGTAGAGCCCGGGAAGGTTGTGAAGTTAGTGGCGGTGGGCTTCGACAAGGGAGGCATCACCACCGAGCTTACCGACCGTCCCGCGTTGCGGTTTGATACCGAGACCAAAGAAGAACCTCGGGCGAAGGCGTCGGGGCCGTGACTTCTGTCGAGGGACGCGAGCTGAAACCAGCCACCGTGTCCTCCTGGCCACGTACGCTTTTCTCATGGGTCTCCGCTGGGGTCGTCCTCCTCGCGTTCAGTGGTGCGGGGCGCGTTCACGCCACCGACCTTCGCGGCATGGGAACCTCTCTCGATGCTCTCGTCGCGGAGCTCCAGCGGGTTGAGGACGCCTATCGTGGGAACCTTCGTCTCGAGAAGTCTGTGGACTTCGAAGACCGTGCAGCGCAAGCGACCGTGTTTTTCGAGCTAAAGATGTGGGAAGCCGCGGCCACTGCGCTCTACGGCGTCGTCCTTCCCTCGCAGAAATCCAACCCTGGCTATGCCGAGGCCCTCTATCAGCTTGCCGAAAGTCTCTTTCAGCTCCGCAACTATGGCAGTGCAGGGGTGTATTTCGGTGAACTGGTGCGTCGGCCCGAGACTACCCATCGGCGTGTCGCCATGGAGAGACTGGTGGCGATCGCCGATATCACGGCTGATTATGCCTCCCTCGACCGTCACTATCGGAGCTATTTGGAACAGGCGGGTGGGCGTGCGCCGAGTGACATCCTCTATCTGCGCGGAAAAAGCCTGTTTCTCGTGGGGCGGGCCAATGAGGCTGTCACTTCTCTGGAAGCGATTTCGGCGGGGGATGAATATTATCTGCGGGCGCAATATCTGATCGCCGCAGGCCACGTTCGTGAGAATGATCTCGAAGGTGCGCTCGAGGCCTTTACCGCGGTGTCTGCCCTCACGCCCGTCGTCCAGAACGACAAAGCCGTGATCGAGCTTGCCCATATTGCCCGCGGGCGCCTCTTGTACGAACTGGACCGTCTCGCTGAGGCCATCGATGCTTACCAATACGTTTCCTGGGACAGCGAGCACCTCGTCACGATGCTGTATGAGGTGACTTGGACCTATGTGCGTCGTGGACATCTGTTGATGACAGACACCTCTTTGAGCGACGAGGAGCGGCGTTCACGGCTGCGCCAGGAGTACGACCTTGCGCTCAGACAGCTAGAGGACTTGACCGCCCTTGAGGGCAGTGACACCTCGAGCGGCGCCGACATTACGCTGTTGCTTGGAAGTCTGCGGCTCCAGCAGGGCAGCTTCGATGAAGCCCAGCAAGTCTTTCAGCGCGTGCTCGGCCAATACCAAGGGGCTGACCAGAGGCTCGAGCTGCTGCTTGCGCAACCAACTTTGCGCGATCGCATCGTTCAAGACCTCCTCGCCATGGAGAACGGCGCTCTCTCTGTGGAGAGCGAACTACCCGCTATCGCTGCTCGGCGTGCGGCGGCGAATGCGGAGGTCTCGAAATCTGTTCGAGTCTTCCGTGAGCTGCACACGAGCCGACAAGAACTGGAGGCGACGCAGGAACTGCTCGATACGATCGATGGTGTCCTCGTCGCTGGAAATCGCTCCGAGCTGTTTCCTGAACTGTACGAGGGTCTGTCGCGCGGCCTCAGCGTCATGAGCAATGCACTGCTTGCCCGCAGTGAACTGGCCGATGCACGCCATGCCACGCTGCCGGAACGGGGAGGCGGAGACTTCGACACCCTCGAGGAATTGCGCGCGCGCCGTGTCGGACTTGCGCGCAAGGTCGCAGCTCTCCCTACCTCTGCTGCGTCATTCGACCAGCGGGTCTCGGCTTTCGACGCAGGTTTCGATCAACTGGGACGAGGCCTTCATGAGGTGCGGCTGCAACTCCAAGCCATGCGTCAGCAGTTGGTTGCGCTCGATGAAATCTACAGCGCAGGGGCCGAGCGTCGTGACGTGGTGACCGAGCGTCGCATTCGGGACTTTCTTTCCCTCGTGGAGGGATTCGAGTCCCAGGGCACCGCCATAGCCGCCGACCTCGAGGCGGCGCGTATGGGCACTACGTTGTCTGGCGACCGCGACGCCACCGAGGGTGACTTACGCAGGCTATTGCGTATCGTTCTCGATGAGGAGAGTGCGCTGCTCGCAAAGGTCGAATCGACTCAGGCTGGTGTCAAGTACAGAGAACTCGACGTACGCGCCCGGGAGATCGACGCGCGGAGTGAAAAGTTTCTGAACTCGCTCCAGGCTGTGGTGGATACCCACATTGCTCGTCTACAACGGTTGGTCGACGAAGAGCGGGCGACAGTTCGTGGTTATGCAGATGCACTTGAAGCGGTCGACCGCAGCGCCGTGGCAGTACGGGACGCGTTAACGCGGACTACCCTCGAACACGTCCGGTCGGAGCTTCACGAAATTGTGGTCCGCGCAGATGTAGGTCTCATCGATACTGCCTTTGCGCGGAAACAAGTGGAGACCGAGAAGATAGGGCGCTTGCAGCGGCAGAAAGCAGCCGAACTCACCGACTTGAACCAAGCCTACGCCGACCTGACCCGAGATGAGGTGGCGGACTAATGCCTCGCCTACCTCTTCCCGCATGGTCACTGCTGATTGCGGAGCTCCTCGTGGCGCTCCCCGTGGGTGCACAGGGCGCCCTTTCAGAGCCTATCGCCTCAGAAGCGAACAGCTCACCAGCGGCCGAGGTGTCTGGCGAGGATCTGGTATCTGGAGCACCATCGATGATGGCGGATGAGACATCGCAGACAGCGATGCCCGCCCCTGCATCCGACGACGCCTCCCGGCTCGAACTCTTGCGGGACTTGGTGAAGCGGTACGAAGAGGACGCGCGGGACTTTCGGGAGCAGGTTCGCCTCGTCGCCGAGAGGAAGTACCGCGAGCGACGCGCAGCCATCGAGGCGAACTACGATAAAGTGCTCGAGCCGGTGCTTTCTGCGGAGCGCAAGCATCGGTTGGAGGCCATCGCTGCCTTCGAGCAATTCATCGCCCGGCACCCCGACCACACCCGGTATACGCCTGACGCAATGTTTCGGCTCGCGGAACTCTACTTTGAGAAATACGACGACGAATACCAGGCAGCCATGCGCGACTTCCGCGACCGATACCAGCAATGGTCTGATGCCGGTGGCGAGGGGGAAGCGCCTCGTGAGCCCCCTCAGCGCTTCGACCGGACCGTCGAGCTCTATCAGCAAATCATTCAACGGTTCCCTGACTATCGCCTCATCGATGGGGCCTACTACCTGCTCGGGTATACGCTGCGCGTCCAAGGGCAGGCCGACGAGGGGCTGCTTGCCTGGAAGACCCTGGTCGAGAAGTTTCCGCAGAGTCGGTTCTATGCCGAGGTTTGGTTCCGTATCGGTGACGTGCACTTCGATGAGGAAGAGTGGCCAGACGCGATCGCTGCATTCTTGAAGGTGGTCCCTGACCCATCCTCTAACTTTTACGACAAAGGTCTCTATAAGCTTGCCTGGACTTATTATTTGACGAACCGATTCGACGACGGTGTCGTCCGGTTTTTCGAATTGCTCGACTACTCCTATGCCAAGAAGGCTGCGAAGGGAGGGAAGTCAGCGGGCTCAGTCCTCGAGGAAGAGGCCCTGCAGTACGCCGCTATCTCCTTCTCCGACGACAACTGGGTGCGCCCCCAGCGCTACCGAAGGCTCGTCTCCGGCGATTCCTTTGAGGACGACTTCGCGGACGTGGAGACCGATTATGTCGCTTTCGCTGCTGATTACTTCCAGAAGGAAGGAGAGAAGCCCTACGAACGGGACGTGATGGCGCGCTTGGGTGATATTCTTTTCAAACAATCGAAGAATCGCCAGGCCGTGGCGGCGCTCAAACACGCGCTGCAAAAAGAACCGATGCATCGCGACGCTCCTAAGTTGCAGGACCTCATCGTGCAGGCATACGAGCGGGAGCGTATGTTCGAGGACGCGTCGCGGGAACGCGACCTTCTCGTCGCCAGCTACGGCAAAGACAGCGCATGGGCTCAGGTTCACATCGATGACAGCCGTGCACGCAAGGAAGCGATGGAGATAGCTCGCTTGAGCTTGTACAAGGCTGCGATTTACTACCACACGCAAGCCAATAAATATTTCGAGGATGGCCGCGAGGACCTCGGCGTGAAGTCCTTCGAGTCCGCATCCTCCGCTTATCTGGCCTACTTGACGCAGTACCCCCACGACAAGCAAGCCTACGAACTCACTTATTATCTCGCCGATACCTACTACTATTCCTTACGGTTTGAACTCGCCGCCGAGACTTTCGAGCGCGTCCGAGACTCAACCATGGGGACCCAGTATAAAGTCGATGCGGCACGCAACGTCGTCTACTCCCTCGAGAAAGTCTTGACCGCCAAAATTGAGGCTGGAGACATCCCCGAGAAAGATCCGTTCGCGCGGTCTGCCGCAGAGGCAGAGAAGGCCAGCCGGCGTGATGCTGAGCAGCAGCGAGCGAAGCAAGAAAAAGAACAGGCTAGACGCGAGGCGGCAGAGACCGGTGAAGAGGGACCGGATGGCATCGAGGCCACGACCCCGCAGGGATCTGGCGACGCAGCTCCTGTCGAACCCGAAGTGAAAGAGGAGATACATCCCCTCCGGCAACGGCTCGTCGCATCCATCGACACGATGCTCAAGCTGAAACCTGATGACGAGGTCGCCCCGAACTTCGCCTACAGCGCGGCTTCCATCTTCTACGCGCACGGATATTTCGAGGAAGCGATGCGTCGTTTTGAGGAGATTGTCGCGAAATATCCCGACAAAGAAGCCGGCAAGTTCGCAGCGAACCTGATTCTCGATCGATTGCTCGCCCTGCGCGAATACAAAACTGCGGCCGAATACGCAGCACGTTTCCAGCAGACGGTGACGAGTGGTGATCAAGCCGTGTTCGCTAAGATCGAGGGTGGTGCCAAATTCAAGATCGCGACCCAGGTCCTCGATGAGGGCGCCACCGATATCGCGGAGGGTCGGATTGTCGAGGGTATCTCCAAACTCGAAGACGGGGCGAACTCTTACCTGCGACTCGTAGAAGAAGACCCTCGTCGAGAGTTCGCCGACCTCATGGTCTACAACGCGGCGGTTGCGCTTGAGCGAGCCCGTCGACCTGCCAGAGCGGCAGAGCTCTATGAGCGGGTCTATCGTGACTATCCCGAGAGCAAGTTTGCCGCGCAGGCGATGTTCAACGTTGCGGAAAAGTCTGAGCAGGCCTTCGACTTCAACAAGGCAGTCACCACCTATCTGGCCCTGGTAAGCACCTATCCTGATTCCGAACGCAGGGCCGACGCACAGATCAATGCGGCGCTCGCTCTTGAGGGGCAGCAGCGGTACGAGGACGCGGCCCGTGAGTTTCAACGCTTCGCTACACTCTTTCCCGAGCGTGCAGAGGCCTCCGAGGTTTTCTTCCGCGCGGCAATCGTGCACCGAAAGCGCAAAGATGCAGGGGCGGAAGAGCGGGCTCTACGAGATTTCATCGGTCGATACGAGAACCAGGCGGCACAGTTGCCCCGGATTGTGGAAGCGTGGACGCGAATCGGGGAACTCGGTCGTGCCAGCAGTGAGAAGGCGCGTGCTCCGAAAGACAAGAAGTCTCTGCTCGACAATGCAAACAAATCGTACGAACGAGCCTTGAAGGAATTTGCGCGGGTACCCAATTCGGCCACCGCCACCTATTTCGCCGCAAAAGCTGCCTATGCGCTCGCGGAGAATGACTTCGAGGCCTACGCTGCACTGCAGATCAAAGCAGGCACTGGGCAAGGGCAGGGCAAAGAACTGACCTAAAAAGCGAAGAAGCTCGAGGAGGTCCGAAAGGTCTACGAATCGGTCATCACCACCTATCGACAGGCGGACTGGAGCCTTGCATCACTGTTACGAATCGGTGCTCTGTATGAAGACTTGCAGCGAAAGATTCTTTCGGCAGCGTGTCCCGCCGATTTTCGGCGCATCGACCCCATCGCTTGTGACGAGTACCGCGTCGTCCTCGAAGACCAAGCGTATGCCGTCGAAGAGAAGGCTGTGCAGGCGTACCGGACCGCATATGAGCGGGCCCGCGAGCTGAAGGTCTCCAACGAATGGACCCGCCGGACATTGGAAGGTCTCAACAGGCTGCGCCCCGCAGACTTCCCCATTGACAAAGAGCCCATCGAGCGGCCGGCACTCGGGGAATTTTACCTCCTAGGCCCAGTGTTGCCGAATGGTGGTGCCGCCGAGCTCCAGCAGCTCGGTGCTGAAGTGGGGGGGAGTTGATGATGAAGTGGACCCTTCCCCTCGGTGTCGTCGTCATCCTTGGTTGCGCTACCAAACCGGGTACCAGGTCTGACGAGACTCCGGTGTCCGCCGATGAAAATTCGCCGGCGCCAGATTCATCCGATGCCGGGCCGGTCGCGGAGTCGAGCGCTGCTGACGATTCTCAGGCTGCAGAAGGGGCGAAGCTCGGGTCGACCGAGGGGATCGACGATGACACACCGGTACCCGAGAAGGGACCTGCGCGCGAGGCGTTCGAGCGTGCCGTGGCGGAGTTGCGTACGAGTCCTGAGCGCGCCGCTCCTCTCTTTGTCCAGGCGGCTGAACAATCCACTTACTTCTACGCTGCCCTCTATAACGCCGCGAACGCCTACGACCGTAGTGGCGACGTCGAGAACGCAGAACGTTATTATCGTGAGGCGCTCAAGCTTCGTCCCGACTATGGGTACGCCCTGGCCAATCTCTATCTGCTCCTTGCGCGTTCGGGGCGGGAACCGGAGGGCGCCGAGCTGCTGGAAAGCGCATTAAAGTCACACGATGACCGAGCAGGGCCCCACCTCGCTGCTGCCATCCGCGCCTACTCCCGAAAAGAACTCGCTGTTGCAGAGCAAGAGGCACTCCGCTGCATTCGCATCGACGAGCGACAGGTGGCGGCAATGCGAATCATGGCGCAGTTATTTTATGACCAAGAGCGCTATGGCAGTGCGCGTTTCGCGATCGAGAACGCTTTGGTGCTCGAGCCGGGCAATGCCCTTTTGCACCTGCTTCACGGTCATGTGTTGGTGCGCGTGGAAGAGGAGCCCAAGGCCCTCATGGCCTACGGCAAAGCGGCGTCTCTGCGGCCCGAGCTGGCCGAGGCACAAGAGCATTATGCCGTCTTGCTGAAGCGGAGCGGGGACCCCGACAAGGCCTTGACGGCGTTCGAGAAGGTGGCGTCGCTGCGCCCTGGGTCGGCTCTGGCACAGCTCCACCTGGGCAACGGGTACCGTGCCACAAAGCGTTTCGTCGACGCAGAAAAGGCTTACCAGCGTGCACTCGAGCTTGACCCGAATCTGCACGCGGCCCACTTCAATCTGGCCATCATGTATATCGACAACCCCTTCGAAGGACGCGACGAGCTCGAGCAGCTCCAAACCGCGACCGCGTCGCTCAAGCGCTACCAGGAGTTGACTTCACCCGGCGGTGCGGAGCTGGTCCGCATCGAGGAGTATTTGGCGAGCACCGACAGCCAGATCCGTCGTATCGAGAAGCGCAGGGAACGGGAGCGTCGTCGGCAGCTCATCAAACAGGCCGAGGAAGAGGAGAAGCGGGCCCAAGAGGCAGCCGCGGCTGCTGCGGGACAATCTGCCGCCAGCGAGGCGTCCACCGAGCCCGCGTCCACCGAACCCGCCCAGGCGTCTTCGGCAGGCGCCGGGGACGGCTCCCCGGCGGCGGAGGGAACAGCACCCGCTACCAGTGGTTCACCTGCCGATGCAGCGGCATCGCCAGACGTGGCACCCGCTGGGGAAACGCCGGCACCATGAGACCCCACGTGGTCCGCTGCGTGAACGCTCGCGTGGCGAGCGACCTTCCCAGAGCGAGCCCCCAGACGGCTGCCCTGGCCTCTTGAGGAGGATGTGCGGTGTCCTCTATAGTACGCCCCATGGGAGGGGTCATGAGAGCCCGACGAGCTTTATGGGGGTGGCGAATCGTCGTAGGACTATTCTCGATGCTCGTTGCGGGGGCGGGTTTGGCGCAACGACAAAAAATAACGCTCGATGAGTTGGTGATCGAGGGCAACATCCAAAAGCCACAGGCGTTCTTCATCCTGCCGCGAACGAACCTGAACTTCGATGACCTGCAGCGACGCGAGGATCTCAAGAGCCGGATCCTGAAGTCGGTGGAGAAAGAGCCTTTTTGACCCTTCCCTTTTGAACCGGAACAGTGACAGTCTCCGAACGCGGTGTTCGCAGGCTCCGTGAGACCGCCGTAGCCAGTGCGGTCGGAGGAATAGAGTTCATGGCCGAGATTGCAAGTTTCTTCGTCGAAGGTGGCCCGTGGATGCTGCCCATTGGCTTCATCTCGTTCCTCGTCGCGGGTGTAGCGGTGGAGCGCATCATCTTTTTGTTCTTCCGCTACAACATCAACGGCACCGCGTTCTTTGCCCAAATCCAAAAGCTCGTGATGGCGAACAACATCGACCGCGCCATCAAGCTCTGTAACGCAGCGCCCAACGCTGCCCTGTGCCGGATTGTGAAGGCGGGGCTCACGCGGGCTAACAAGGGCGAACTCGAGATCCAAAATGCAGTAGAAGAGGCGAGCCTCGAGGTAGTGCCGCTGCTGCAGAAGCGAACGGGCTCATTGGCGACATTTGCCTCCCTGGCGACACTCATCGGACTGCTCGGTACCGTCATGGGCCTCATCGGTGCCTTCGAAGTCGTGGCGAATGCGCCTGCTGACCAGAAGTCGGCCCTGCTGTCGAAATACATCTCCATCGCGATGGGCACGACCGCCTTCGGTCTCATGGTGGCCATTCCTGCGCTCTTCATTCACATGACCCTCACCGGCATCACGAAGAAGATTGTCGACGAGATCGACATGTATTCCGTCAAGCTTGAAAACCTGCTGATCACCCGCGGAAAGGGTGGCGCCGGCGACGAAGCCACGGCGGACTGAGCAGAACATGGCGTCACAGAAGCCCTCTGACAGGCGGCGAGGAGGCATCAGCGAGGGGCCGGGGGAACCCGACCTCACGCCGATGATGAACCTCACGTTCATGCTGATCCTCGCGCTGCTGACCTTGTCCTCCATTATGCCCCTCGGGCTCATCAGCGTGCAGGCGCCGCAGCTCGCGGGTGGTGGTGGTGGTGGTGGCGGCGCTCCCCAAGACGAGACACCGAAGCTCAACCTCACGATTTTCGTGACCAAGGCGGGCTTCAACCTCGCGGCGTCGGGCGCCACGCTCGACGGCTCGTCTGACACCCCGCCTCGTCCCTCGGAGCCGCTCTTCCCCAAGATCGGTGAAGGGGGGCAGCAGAACTACGACTTTATCTCGCTCAACCGAAAGCTCATCGAAATCAAGAAGAACTTTCCGGACGAGCAAAGCGTCATCATTACGGCGGACGAGGACGTGATCTACGACGACATCATCAAAACGATGGATGCGTCGAGACAGTCTGCTGACGGGCGGGAACTGTTTCCTGCGGTAGCGTTCTCGGCTGGGATCGTCGGGTGAGGTCATGACTCAGGCCAAGGAAACCTCGAGCACAGACTCCATCAGTGATGGGAGCACCCCATATGCGGGGTGGTCGTCCACCGAGGGGGACGACGGAGGGGTGCGGCGCAAGCGGCGCAAGAAGCGGCGTGGCGACGAACAACAAGCATCGCTGAACATCAACTCGTTGATGGATATCGTCACCATCCTGCTCGTGTACTTGCTCAAGAGCTTCGCGACCTCGCCTATCGAGGTGAAAGACCCTGCCATTTCCTTGCCCATCTCCAATTCGATGGAGAACGTCGAAGAAGCTACCGTGGTGATGGTGACCGGGCCGCAGAAAACCGTGCCGAATCCTGCAGACCCCAAGGGCTCAATCGTCGTGGAGAACGTGCCCGCCCTCGTTGTCGACGGTACTCCGGTGCTCACCCTCGACCCGGCGAGCTATCGGGTACCCGCGGAGTACAAAGATCAAGCCAGTGGCGGCTTCGTGATCAACGCCCTTCGCGCGAAACTGAGCGAGGCCCGTGAGATGCAATCTGCGGCTGCGGCCATCAGTGACAGCGCCGGCTTCACGGGCAAGGTGGTCATTATTGCCGATAAGAACACCCCATTCCGGGTGCTCACGGATGTCTTGGTGACCTGTGGCAGTGCGGGGTTCGGCGAGTTCCGCTTTGCCATCGTCAAGGAGAAGGGCTGAGCGGAGCCGCCGTCGCGCGTGATGGCAGCCTCTGGGAACGAAACGCTGACCGATGAGGTCTCAGGTGAAGCGCAGGGATGAAGTCCCGTGCCCTGTGAGTCGAGGAGACGATGGCCCCTTCAGGTACTGACAAGATCCTCCGCATCGGGGTGATTCAGAATGGCAAGGTGATCGAGGAGCGCCTCATCCGTACGCGCACCTCGGTTACCTTTGGCAGCGACGCCAAGAACACCTTCGTGTTTCCCGGCGACGAGTATCCCAAGAGCTGGAGCCTGTTCGAGCTCAAGGGCAACCAGTACTCCCTCAGCTTCTCTGAGGAGATGGACGGGCGGCTCACGGTCAATGACTCGAACGTCGATTTCGCGGGTCTTAAGGCGCAAAATCTCGCCCAGAAGCAGGGCGAGGGTTACCGGGTCGCGTTGAATGACGGCTCGAGGGGGCGTGTTCAGTTCACCAAGGACATGACCATCCTGTTCCACTTTGTGGCGCCGCCCCCGGTGGCTGCGAAGCCGGAGCTACCGGTCAGTGTTCGCGATGGCTGGGTCAAGTCCATCGAGCCCTGGTTCACCACCATCCTCACGCTGTCGTTCTTGTTCCATGCGATCTTCACTGTCGTCGTGGTGAACGTCGACCCACCCCCGCCTCCCTCGCGCGAAGAGATCATCAAAGCCATCGCCAAGGTCACCCCGCAGAAGATCGAGACGCCGCCTCCCCCGAGCGCCCTCCCCGCAGACAACTCTGGGAAAGACGACGGGCCCGCGAAGGCCGACAAGCCCGCCGAGGCCGACGAAGCACCCGCAGGCCCTGCAGACAAAGCCCCCGTGAATACAGCCGCCGCGGCGAAGGCAGCTGAAGCTCGTCGTGCCGCCGTGCGGGAGCAAATCGCTGGCAAAGGGCTCCTCGCCATGATCGGTGCCGCCGGCGGAGGTGACGGAGCGGTCGCAAACGTCTTTGGTCAGGGATCCGCCATCGGTGGCGACCTCCAGGCGTCCTTGGAGGGCACCGCTGGCGTCGGCATCGCCGGAGGCGGCGAGGTCACGCGGCGCGGAAGCGGCGGCGGGGGCGGTGGTGGGGGAACCGGCGCCGCCGACGTCGGTGACCTGTCGGCAGGTGGCGGCGGAGCGGTGAGTACGGGACAAAAGAAAGCAGCGGCGGTTACCGCGCGCGTGAGCGCCGACGCGATCGCTGACGTCGACGGCACCATCGACCAGAAGGGAGTGTCGAAGGCGTTGCGCAATCGCAACCAAGCCTTCCAGAGCTGCTACGAGACCGCGCTCAAGCAAAACAGCAAGCTGAGCGGCAAA
>JBMTAX010000041.1:0-11914 GCA_049429145.1 Myxococcota bacterium | reverse complement strand
TGTCCCTCTCCCGGGGGCAGGCGCCAACCCCTTCGGTGGCGGGGTACCCCTCCCTGGCGCGGGCGGCGGTGTCCCTCTCCCGGGGGCAGGCGCCAACCCCTTCGGTGGCGGCGTACCCCTCCCCGGCGCGGGCGGCGGTGTCCCTCTCCCGGGGGCAGGCGCCAACCCCTTCGGCGACGTGGCCCCAGGGGGAGGCGATGCGGGCGGTAATCCGTTTGATGCCCTGGGAATCGGTACGGCGGCGCCGGGTTCTCAGACCTCGAGTCTCTCAGATATTTTCGGCTCCGGCGACGGCAACAGCGCCACCGACTCCGTCCCGTCCCACCCCTTTCACGGGCAGGACACCTACGCGGGCGTGGGGGCGCGCCCGGAGACGAACGACGATGAGCTCGCCGCGTACACGTCAGCGGGGCGCAGCGTCGAAATCGGTACTTCGGCGCGCTATCGCATCAGGCGGCGCGGCGCAGAGCCCATGGGTCCCTTCGACGAGGAGACCATGCGGGGCATGTGCGAGCGCCAGGAACTCGCGGGCAACGAAGAGGCCTCCACCGATGGACAAACGTGGAAGCCCTTGAGCCAGTACCCGGTCTTCAAAGAGAGCATCGCGAAAGCGATGAGTGCGGCGCTGTCGGGGATCGACCTCCCGGGGCTCAGAGGTGGACTCGATTTGCCAGGGCTCAAAGCGAGCCCAAGTGGCGATGCGGAGGCGTCTGGCCTTGAAGGGATGGCCCCTGCGGCCACGGCCTCGATGGGCTTACCCGCGTCGGTACTCGCACGACGCAAGCGCGCGAAGCAGGTGCGCATGGCGACGGCAGTTCTCGGCCTCGGGCTTGTCGGCGGCGGCGCAGCCCTTGAGTTTACTCCCCATGGGGCTTTCCTGTGGCGCCATTTCGTGCCTGAAGAGCCGCCCCCGATGGTCGAGGTGAAGAAAGAGGAGGGACCGCCCCCGGCGCCGGAGCTGCCGAAGCCCACCGTACCCGCCAACCAGCTGATGAAGCTCGACCACTACGTCGCCTTCCGACAAGGTCTCGAGTCCTATGGGAAGGTGCTGGAGCTCGCGAAGGAAGTGCAGCCGGTACCGCCGACGGCGCAGAAGGCCGCAGCAGAGATGAGCCGCTTCCTCGCTTATCTCATCGCGGTCGAGGAGCTACCCACGTTTGCGGCGGAGATGGACAAAGCCTTGCCCTTCACGGTGCCGGGCGACCTCGGCCGGCTCCTCGGGGAGACCGCCATCGCTTACCAGCAGAAACGCTTCGACGATGGTCTGAAGCCTCTGGAGCCGCTGACCGACGAGGCCAAGGGCCTGGAGAAGAACCAACTCGCCGAAGTGCTGCTTTGGATCGGCATGGGTCAGCTCGGGCGTGGCGAGCCTGCGGTGGCGCAACAAAGCATCGACCGGGCGCTGCAGCAAGATCCCAATCATCTCACGGCTTTATGGCTTCAGGCAGTGGCTCTTGCGCGCAGCGGCGAGGTGGCCGCGGCGCTGGGCTATGCGGACAAGGTCCTGGAGCTGGCGCCGGAACATCCGCGGGCGAGCCTCGTGAAGGCTGATCTGTTGTTGCGGGACCCGAAGACGAGAGCGCAGGGGGCCGAGCTGATGACGGCCCTCACGGAGGGGCCGCTCTCCACCAACGCCGGACCGCAGCAAAAAGCGAAGGCGTACATGGCGAGGGCAGAGCTCGCGATGGGTGCCCGCGCATGGAGCGATGCGCTGCAGTTGGCGAGCAAGGCCGTGGGCGTTTTGCCCCATGAAAGGTCGATGCGGTTCCAGCAAGCGGAACTGGCGCTGAAGATGAACGAATTCGGGCTCGCCCAAGAGAGCTACAGGGCCCTCGCCGACACTGACCCGAGCGACACACGGGCGATCATCGGGCTCGCGCGAGCGAAGACGGGCGCCCGGGATGTGCTCGGCAGCTATTCCGACCTGCAAGCCGCCGTCGCCAAACATCCGCAGAGCGCGCCGCTTCATTTCTGGTTCGGGCGGACGGCCGCGAACCTCATGAAGCTCGAAGAGTCGGCGCGGCTGATTCAAAAAGCCCGAGAGCTCGACCCCCAGTGGGCCGAGCCTGCGGTGGAGCAGATCCTCGAGCGGGCGGAACTCGGCCGCCTCAAGGACGCGCTGGAGCTGACGCGAGAGGCAGAGGCAAACACCGACCCTACCCAGCGGTCGCTGTTGCGGGCGGCCAAAGGTGCCGTGCTCACCCGGCTGCGGAAGTACCCGCAGGCTCGTAAAGAACTGACCGCCGCTATCGCGGAGGCTCCGAAGGAGGTGGAAGCACGCATTCGCCTGGTGGAACTCGCCACGATGATGGGGAACGTCGAGGAGGCCGACCTCCAAGCGAAGGAGGCCTTGCACCTTGATCCGAAGAACCCTCGCGTGATCGCAGCGGCGGCCGTCGCAGAGTCGGCCCAGAACAACCACAAGCGTGCCCTCGAACTGTTCGACGAGGCCATCGCCATCGCCCCCAACGACTACCGGCCGTATCTGTACGCCACAGCAGCGGCCATCGAGGTCCGAGACTTCGGTCGAGCAAAGAGCTTCATCGATGCGGCAGGCCAGTTGAAGCCGAAGAGCCCCGAGGTGTTGGCAAGGCGAGGAGAGGTGCTGCGCACCACCGACCCGAAACAAGCAGTGCAGGTTTTGTCTGAGGCGATGGAGCTGAGCCCCGACGACCCACATCTCCCCTATGAGCTTGGCTACACCTTCCATCGCATGGGCCTGAATCTCGAGGCACGGGACGCCTACCAACGCGCCATCGCCCTCGACCCTGCCTTCGCGGATGCCTTTTTTGGCAAGGGGGTCGCGCTGCGGGAGCTCGGTCGAACGAGCGAAGCGGTGTCCACCTTCAAGGAGGTGACCCGCCTCGAGCCAAAACGGGCCGATGCCCACGTCCAGCTCGCCGAGATGCTCTCCACACAAGGTGATCCGAAGGGGGCGATCAAGGCCTATCGCAACGCGATTCAAGCCGACCCCGGGTCGTCCGTGCCCGTTTGTGAGATGGGGCTCATGCTCGTGCAGTCGCTCGGCAACGAGCAGAGCTATCTCAAGCAAGGCGTCGGCTCCCTCGAGGACTGCGTGAAGCGTGACCCCAAACATCGCGACGCGAATCGCAAGCTCGGTGACGCCTACCGAGACATGCGCCGACCGAAAGACGCCATCGCAGCCTACCGGGCGCACGTCGAACAAAATCCAGATGACCCCAACAACAGCCTCGTGTGCGAGAGCCTTTCGCTCCTCGGATCCAACTGCGACTGACGTGATGCGGATGGCCCCTGCACGGGGTAGGCGCACGGTATTCGGCTTCAGTGACGCGAGGCCCGATACCGGCGCCCTCGCCAGGCGACGTCGCGCCCTGTCCACACGAGCATGACGGCGCGGAGGAGTACCCATGCCGCGAGGGCGTATGCGAGAGGCAACACGAGGACGGGCCACAGGGGCAAGCGCAGACCTCGCCGCAGTGCGAGCTGGCTCGACGCGGCCGTAAGGAACGCCACGAGGGCGATGGCGGTCGCGAGGGGGTCATCACCTCCCACGGCGACGAGAAGGCCAAGCCAAGGACCGCAGGCCAGGACAACGGCGGTCAAAGCGGAGAAGAAGGTCGTCGCTGGGCCTCCGAAGAGAGCGACGGAGTTCTTGCTGAAGCCGTCACGAATCTCACTCCAGCTCGTGTACATGCGCGTTTGTGCGCACCCGTGAAGCATGGCGAGGCGGAGCCGATAGCCCCGCTGCTTGAGCAGGCGCGCGAGAGCGACGTCCTCGAGCACAGCGCTGTTTACCGCCGAAAAGCCGCCGACTCCGTCGAGGGCCTCCCGTCGTACGAGGATCAACTGGCCGTTGAGAAATGCCATGGAAGAACGTTCGTCGTGCACCGCCCGGGGTGGGTGCCGCATGCCGACGAGAGCGGTGATCACGGGGACCACCAGCTGCTCGATGACGGAGACATTGAGGAAGTGCGGCACACCAGACAACGCGTCGGCATGCTCCTGCTGCAGCACCGCCACAAGGCCACCGAGGGTCCCGGCGGTGAGGGTCACGTCTGCGTCGAGAAAGAGCCACACGCCGTCGTGCCTGCCAAGCTGCTGGTCAGCGAACTCCACGGCACGAGCGAGCCCCACGGGCTTGCCGAAGGTGCCGGGAGCGGGGTCGGTGGTACCGCGGAGCAACAAGACCCTCGGATCTTTTTGGACCCAATGCTCGACGACACGGCAGGTCCCGTCTGTGCTGCGGTCATCGTAGACAACGACCTCCAGCAGAGGTGATGCGTCTTGAAGAACGGCGGCGAGGGTCGTCGCGATGCGATGCTCCTCATTGCGGGCGGGGATCACGACGCGCAGACGCTCGGTCAGCGTTTGTGGTTTCACCTTGACGAACGCCCGAAGTTCACGATGGCCGATGACCGAACCCACGAGCAGCGTGAGCGCGCTGGCGACCCCGAGGACGACGAAGGGAAACATGAGAACCAAGAGGCCTCCAAATGGGTAGTACCAGTCGGGCGCCGGGCTTTCTAGTGAGCCCTCGATCATGCTACCGGCAGGCCATGGTGCGTGGATTTTGCGTTCGTTTTGGCGCAGTGCCCATGGTGGCCGTGACGGTCATGACCGCTTGCGGTCCAGACTTCGCGCCATCCTACCTCCTCACCCAAGAGCGCGTGCTGGCCGTGCGTGCCGAGCCCCCCGAGGCTGGGCCTGGCGAGGTCGTTCTGCTCACCCCGCTCGTCGCAGGGCCGAACGGCATCGCCAGCGGTGACGTCACAGCTTCGCTTCGTTGGTGGCGGTGTGACGATGAGGTGGACCTCGCAAGCACAGACGAGCCGACGTGCAGCGCAGCTTCGCGGAAGGACGTGCTGGGCACGGGGGGAACATTCGCCACCACGTGGACTGCAGCAGAGGTTCCAACTCCCCCTTTCGAGGAGGGCACTGGGTTTGCGATCGCTGCCGATCAACCCCTCGACGACGCATTGCTTCATGCCCTCAGCGGCTATCAGCAAAAGGTGGGTGCATCGCTCCAAAATAACGCAGGTCTCGTCGTCGACACCATCAAGCGCATCGTCGTGTTCCCCTATGACGAACCGATCTCAAAGCTCGATCAGCGGCTCGCCGCGATAGACATACGTCTCGAGGAGGACGGCGCACTGGGTCGCAATGAAAACCCGCGGCTTGAAGGGGTTGAGGTACGCGAAGGTACCGCCGACGGGCCTCTCGTCGACGAGATTCTTGGAGGCCAGAGCTACTGGCTTCGCCCGACGTACGACGCCTCGAGCCTCCAAGTCTACAAGGTGCTCACGCTCCAGACGGATGGGCTAGCACTCGACGATCCTGCAAGCCTCGACGAGCTCACCGGCGAGCAGCTACTTTCGCACCTGCGCACCGAGGCTCGCTGTGAGGTACCCGCATTCTCTTGGTACGTGACCGCGGGCGTGCTCCAGAGCGAGGGAAGCGTTGACGAACAGGTACTTCTCGGCGCCTTTGCGGAGCGCGGTCTCTCCTGTCCTCCCTTGCCCTCTGTGGCACGAAGGCCCGAGGTCCGGTTCACCGCCCCTGAAGCGACGGCGAGCGGTGCCCCCAGCGTCGTGCACGGTTTCGTGGTGATGCGCGATGGCCGCGGTGGAACGGATTTTTTCGCGTTTGACCTGCCGCTGGCAGAGAGCGGAGCCCCGTGATGACGAAAATACTCGTGGTGGGCAGCGGAGCCCGCGAACACGCCCTCGCCCACCGCTTGCGCTGCGGTGCGGGGGCGACCCCACTTCCTGAGCGCACCGTCAGCGTCGCGCCCGGCAACGCCGGCATCGCCCTGGAGCACGCGGTGTGGCCAGACGTCAAAACGAATGATGATCTGATGGCCCTCGCAGCCCGCGAGGCCTTCGACCTCGTCGTAGTGGGCCCAGAACAACCACTGGTAGAGGGTCTCATTGACGCGCTTGCCCCGCAGGGCGTGGCGGTCTTCGGACCTGTGCAGGAAGCCGCTCGTCTCGAGGGCGAGAAGAGCTTTATGAAGGCGGTGCTCGACGAAGCTGGCGTACCCACGGCTCGCTGGGGTGTATTCGCCGAGGCCGAAGCTGCAGAGCAGTTTCACGTCGAGGTGCTGGGAGGCGGCCCCGCCGTGGTGAAGGCAGACGGCCTCTGCGCGGGCAAGGGCGTGGTGGTCGCCACGTCGGGGGAAGAGGTGCGGACGGCCATCCGCGACATGCTAGGAGACGGCGAGCGTCCGCCGCGATTCGGAGCGGCCTCCGCGCGTATCGTCGTCGAGGAGTTACTGCCCGGGCGTGAGCTCAGCGTCATCGCTCTGTGCGATGGCGAACGCGCTGTGCCCTTTGCGCCCGCGCGCGATCACAAGCGGCTGCTCGACGGGGATAAGGGCCCCAATACGGGAGGCATGGGAGCGGTAGCGCCGCTGTCCGATGACGAGGGCATCGACGGTGCTTTGCTTGCACGCATCGACGCAGAGGTATTCGCACCGGTGCTTGCGTGCTTACGGGGTCGTGGCACACCCTACCGCGGCTTTCTCTATGCGGGCCTGATGATCGATGGCGACAAAGTGCGGGTTCTCGAGTTCAACGTCCGCTTTGGCGACCCTGAAGCACAAGCGGTGATGCTTGGTACCGAGGTCGATCTCTTGCCGCTGCTGCAGACTGTCGCGCAGGGCAAGCAGCTGCCGGCTGATCTTGATCTCATCCGACGCTGTCGACCCACCGCCTGCGTGGTCCTCGCCGCCGGGGGCTACCCCGACGCACCAGAGAAGGGCGCTGCCATCACCGGCCTCAACTCCTCTGGCGACGACCCCCAGCAGAAGCTTTTTTGCGCGGGCGTCGGCGAGAGCGGCGGGAACTTGGTCGTCGCTGGAGGCCGTGTCGTCTCCGCCACCGCGTGCGGTGAAGACCTCCCGAGTGCGCTCCAGCGTGCCTACGGTCTCGCGGAGCGGGTGACGTTTGCAGGCAAGCAACTTCGGCGTGACATCGGCCACAGCGTCCTCGCCAGCGGCGATGTTCCTCGCCTCGACCTGCGCTGACGATGAGGGTCTGTCAGGAGCATGCGGCTTGTGCGCGCGACAGCGGCACATAGGACTTCACCAACATCTCAAGACGCAACGGATCCAGAGGCTTGTTGAGGTAGTCGCTGGCGCCGGAGTCGCGGGCCTCTCGCTCGAGGGCTCGCTCGTCGAGCATGCCCAAAAAGATGATCGGCAACTCTGCCAGCTCGACGTCGCTGCGTACCGCGCGGCACACCGTGGTGCCGTCGAGCGCGGGGGTGAGGATATCCAAAATCGCGAGGGCGGGCCGGGTAGAACGGGTGAGGGCCAAAGCCTCTTCCCCCGACCGGGCCTCGACCACCCGGTATCCGCAGGGCTCGAGCGTGCCGCGGGCGAGGGACAACGTGTGCTCGTCGTTGTCTGCCACGAGCACCACTGGCATGGGGGTCGCGCCGGACTCCTCTTCTGCAGCGATGGCTTCCGCGAGCACCCCGTTCTCGAGGGCCCCGCGAAACACGCGGCGGGTACGCTCGTCCTCGAAGTAGAACTGCAATCCGACGCGGCGACTCGTCTCGCTGGTCCACATCACGGTACCCGCGAGCCGCAGCTCATGCCCCTGGGGCATATGGAGCGTGAACTCGAGGACGTGCCCGCGCTGCACCCGCTCTGGCATGTCGACGAGCATGCCGCCCGCGGATAGGTCTTCCGTCTTGAGGACCCGGGGCAACGCTGGCGTGCGAAATTTGACCGGCCACTGCACGGGATAGCGTCGTGTACCCCGCCCTGCAGTGCCTTCGGTCTTGCTCGCGTTGAGGCCAAAGGCGAGACGCAGCCGCTCTTGCTCCGCGCTGGGCAAGGTGACGAAGAGGCCGCGAGAGAAGCGAAGAGAAGGGGGCCTTCGTGATTCGACGATCGCCTGCACCAAGATCGCGTCGGCCTCCCCTGCGACACTCACCTCGAGGTGGAGCTCGGTGCCGGGGTTGTCGCGACGGTCGGTCGGGACAAAAACCCGCTCGCTGCGCTCGCTGGCGTGGAGGAATTCCTGCCAGAAACGATAACGGTCAGTGAAGAACACCTGAACTTTGGGCGCAGCCTCCATCGAGCGTCAGCCTCCTGTGTCGGCGCAGTGGCCCAGTGTGGCCGATCGCCGGGGGACACGCCAACTGGAGGGGCCAAGGCGTCGCAAAGAGGGGCGCATCTGGACAAGGAGCAGAACAGCCGTACCGCTCTTCCTTGATCCGGTCGATGCGGACGCATATAGCAGCGGCGTCGAGGCCAGGGGCCGCAGGAGAAGCCGATGCAGACCAGCTATGACGTCGTTGTGATTGGGGCCGGACCCGGTGGCTACGTGGCCGCCGCGCGCGCCGCATCCCTCGGACTCAAGACCGCCATCGTCGAGAAAGACAAAGAGCTCGGTGGTACTTGCCTGCAGAGAGGCTGCATTCCGACAAAAGCTCTGCTGCACGCTGCCGATTTGCATGGTGAGATCCAAGACGGTGCCAAGATGGGCATTGTCGTCGAGGGCCTCCGGATCGAATGGGACAAGGTGCAAAAGCACAAGGCGTCCATCGTGAAGGCCAACTCGGGGGGCGTCGCTCACCTGATGAAGGCGAAGAATGTCGATGTCTACAAGGGCTTCGGCCGCCTCGAAGGGCCGCGTTGTGTCGTCGTGCAGGGTGAGGACGGTACGTTCACGACGCTGCAGACGAAGAATGTGATCCTCGCCGTCGGGAGCAAACCCCGTGAGCTCCCCTTCGCCAAGTTCGACGGCAAGGTAGTGATGTCGTCTGACCATATTCTCGAGGTGGAACGCATCCCTGGCTCGCTGACGGTCATCGGCGGTGGGGTGATCGGCATCGAGTTCGCTTCCTTGTTCCAACGTCTCGGTACGAAGGTCACGGTCCTCGAGATGCTTCCCCGTATTCTCGGCCCTGCCGACGAGGAGGCCTCGAAGCTGTTGCACAAGGAGCTAGAGCGCCAGGGCTCGGTGATCCACACCGGCGTGAAGGTCACGCAGATCGAGCACAAAGGCACCTCTGCGGTCACCACCTTCGAAGGGGAAGGCGGCAAGCAACAGACTGTGGAATCAGAGATCGTTCTCGTCGCTGTGGGACGTCCGCCACTCACGCAGGGCATCGGCCTTGAGTCTACTCGGGTGAAGCTCGGCCGCGGCGACTTCGTCGAGGTCGATGGCATGATGCAAACCGCAGAGCCGGGCATCTACGCCATCGGAGATTGCGTCAACACGCCGTGGCTCGCCCATGTGGCTTCGGCCGAGGGCCTGATCGCCGCCGAGCACATCGCCGGGCAGCAGCCTGCGGCCCTGAACTACGACCACACGCCCTCGTGTGTGTACTGCGAGCCGCCCGTCGCCTGGGCGGGCCTTACCGAAGCGCAGGCCAAAGAGCGTGGCTACGACGTCAAGATCGGTCGTTTCGACTTTGGCAAGAACGCGAAGGCGATGATTCTCGGGAAGCGCCGGGGCTTCGTAAAGTTCGTCACCGACGCGAAGTACGGCGAGATCTTGGGTGTCCACATCGTGGGCCCCAACGCGACCGACCTCCTGGCGGAGCCAGCGTACGCGATGAGCATGGAGACCACGGTGCGCGATCTCGCCACCACGGTGCATGCTCATCCGACGCTGTACGAGGCCATCTGGGAAGCTGCCAGCGTCGCCGCAGACCGCGCGGTCCACGGCTGAGAGGGCGTCATGTTGGTGGAGAGTTCGTCGCTGCGCGTCACCCATCTGGGCAAAAGCATCCCTCATGCGGAAGGCATGAGGGTGATGCGTGCCTGCATGGACGACGTAGGACGTGACCGGCGAGGGACAGGCCACCTCTTGCTCCTCGAGCACGACGCCACGGTGACCATCACCCGCAGCGGTGGCACCGCGCACTTGCGCGTACCCCCGGAAGACCTGCTCGACGAAGGCATCGACCTCGTGGAAACAGACCGGGGCGGGGATGTCACCTTCCACGGTCCGGGACAGATCGTCGGGTACCCGGTGGTCGCGTTGCACCGTGGCGACGATGGCCGCGTAGACCTGCTTGGTTACTTGCGGGCTTTGGAGGGAGCTCTCGTCGCGGCCTGCGAGCGTCTCGGCGTGCGTGGGTGTCACCGACGCGAGGGCATGACGGGTGTTTGGGTGGCGAGTAGGCCCGACTTGCCCGTGGAGGAGTGGCCCAAGGACCACGCCGCCAAGAAGCTCGTCGCCATCGGCGTGGGTGTGAAGTGCGGCGTCACGCGTCACGGCTTCGCCCTCAACGTCGACATCGACCTCCCTCGCTTTACCTCACGCATCGTACCTTGCGGTCTCCTGGGCCGTGGGGTCACGCGCCTCATCGACGAGGTGGCAGCGCTTCCTCCCGAGGGAGCGTTGCTCGACATCATTTCCAGCGAACTTTGTTCGGCGCTCTCGGTGCCGCGCAATCATGTGTCCCAATCTCTCTCATCCGGGGAGCGTCTCCCCGACGGAGCGTTGTATGGCTGAGAAGGTCGTCATGCCGCAGCTCGGCGAGTCCATCGCCGAGGGCACCATCGTGAAATGGCTCAAGCAGCCCGGCGATGCCGTCAAGAAGGACGAGGACCTGCTCGTCATCTCGACCGACAAAGTCGAGGCGGAGATCCCGGCGCCCGCGACGGGCGTCTTGGTCTCCATCGACGTGAAGGAAGGTGACACCGTAGAGGTTGGCACGGTCCTCGGGTACGTCGGTGCCGCTGGAGAGGCTGGGGCTTCCCCCGCTGCTTCGGCACCCGCTGCCGCAGCACCTGCACCTGCACCTGCACCCGCTCCCGTTGCCGTGGCGCCAGCCAGCGCGCCGGCAGCCCCTTCTGTACCGAGCGGCAACGGCGCGGCGGGTCAAGCTGCCACCGAGTCTCGCCCAGCAGGCTCGTCGACGCAGGGTCGCTTCGTCTCCCCGTTGGTGCGCCGCATCGCCGCAGAGCACGACGTCAGTGGGGCAGAGCTCGACGTCATCTCGGGAACGGGGAACAACGGGCGCGTCACGAAGAATGACCTGCTCGGCTACCTCGAGACCCGCGGCAGCGCGCCGGCGAGCGCACCGGCCGCAGTCGCGGCCGCACCGGTGGCTCCGGCACCTGCGACCGTCCGTGCTCCCGCGCCTCCGTCGGTGAGCATCCCGGCGGGTGCGCGAGAGCTGGTGCAGCCGGCATCGTCGATGCGCAAGGTGATCATGCAGAACATGGTGGCCTCGAAGCAGACCAGCGCTCACGTCACCACTTTCTTCGAGGTCGACTTCACCCGCGTCGAGCAGGTGCGCAAGAAGCACAAGGATCGCTTCAAGGCCGAAGAGGGCGTGAACCTCACCTTCACCACCTTCGTCGCGGCGGCGGTAGCGCAGGTGTTGAAGCGCCATCCGTACATCAACGCAGAGGTGCGCGGCACCGACATCGTCTTCAAGAAAGACGTGCACCTCGGCATGGCCGTGTCTATCGAGCAGCCTGAGCCCGGGCTCATGGTGCCCGTGATCAAACACGCGGACCAGATGAACTTGCGCGGTCTCGCGCATGCCATTACCGACCTCGCCAACCGCGTCCGTACCAAGAAGATCAAGCCCGACGAGCTCTCGGGCGGCAGCTTCACCATCACGAACCCGGGGAACTACGGCGCGATCATCGGCACTCCGATCATCAACCAGCCCCAGGTGGCCATCCTCGGGATGGGCAACATCGCCAAGCAGCCCGTGGTGCTCGAAATCGACGGTACCGACGTCATCGCCATCCGCCTGCGCGGCGTGTTGAGCCTGTCGTTCGACCACCGTCTCATCGACGGCGCTACCGCAGACATGTTCATGGCCGACGTGAAGAAGACCATCGAAGAGTGGTCCACCGAGCCCTGAGCGTTTGCGAGCCTCTCTCTGGCCTCAGGCGAGAGCCCGGTGAACGCCGGGCTCTTGGCTTTTCGTGTGGTCGAAGAAGCAGGTACCC
>JBMTAX010000040.1:0-11943 GCA_049429145.1 Myxococcota bacterium | reverse complement strand
AACCTGATTCGCAAGGTGATCGACGACGAGCTGATTCGCCAAAAGGCGAAGGCCGAGGGCGTCGCGGCCACGCCCGAAGAGCTCACCGCCAAGTACGACGAGCACAAGAAGCGCTTCGGCACCGAGGAGATGTACAAGTCTTTCCTCGAGCGCACCCAGCAGACCGACGAGGACGTACGGAAAGACCTCGAGAGCAACCTCGTTCGCGACAAGCTGTTCGCCAAGCTCATGGCCAGCGAAGCCCCTGCGCCCGACGAGGCGCAGAAGTACTATGAGGAGAACAAAGACAAGTACAAGCAGCGGGAGCAGATCCGCGCGAGCCACATTCTCTTCAAGGTGGCAGCGACCGATCCCGCCGACGTGAAGCAGGCGAAGGAGAAGAAAGCCAAAGAGGTCCTCGCCCTCGCCAAGAAGGCAGGAGCCGACTTCGCGGCGCTCGCCAAAGAACACTCCGAAGGGCCCACCGCACCCAAGGGCGGCGATCTTGGTTCGTTCTCCCGCGGCCGGATGGTGAAGGAGTTCGAGGACGCGGCCTTCACGGCGAAGATCGGCACGGTCATCGGCCCCGTCGAGACGAAGTTCGGCTACCACCTGATCAAGGTTTTCGAGAAGACACCCGAGCGCGAGCGCAGCTTCGACGAGGTGAAGGACAGCATCACGGCGAGCCTCGAGGCCCGCGCCAAATCGAAGGCGACCCGTGACATCCTGAAGACCATGAAGACCGAAGCGAAGATCGAGGTGCTCGAGCCCGGCATCGACCTTGAGCGTCGCCGTGCCGCCCCGGTCGGCGCCGACGGCGCCGCCCTCGGCGTGCGTCCGACGCAGCTCCCCGTCGGTGGTGCGCCGGGCGCGGGCGCTGCCGCGGTGCAGCAGATCAAGCTGAACGCGGCCACGGCCAAAGAGGCAGGGGCACAGGAGGGCGCGGCCGAGTGAGTCGCGCACCGCGGGCGCTGTTCGACGCCGCGCTCGTACTTTGCCTGATGGGGGGCGCTGCCTGCGGCACCGGCCAGAGCCGGTTGGTCGTCGGGGAGCGCCCCTCCCCTTTGGTCGTCGACGCTGATCTTTTCGACGCCGTGGTCCCGTTCACCCGCGCACTCGTCCGCACCGGCACCGCTGGTGCTGGGGCCTCTGCCCTTGCCCTTGCCCTCGTCGCGGAGCGCCTACAGCGTGGCGGCGTCTCCGTCGACATAGACTATGCCGCGGATGGCACTCCTCTCGCCCTGCTCGCCGAGGTGACCGGGCATGCATCCGCACCAGATTCTCCTGGTCTCTTGCTCTTCGCCCACACCACGCCCTTCCCTATCGACGGCGTGGGATGGCGGAAAGGCACCGCCCCCTTCGATGCGGCCATCCTCGGCGAGCACCTGGTGGGACGAGGGGTCCTCGACATGCACGGCCCCTTGGCGGTGATGGCCCTCGCCCTCGAGGTCGTCACCCGCGAACCGACCCCGCCTGCACATCCCGTACGTCTGCTCGTCGTCGCGAATGACGAGGATGGCGCGGCCGTGGCGCGTGCTCTGCAGCGCTGGCCGAGGCTTGCGCTGTCGAGCTGGGTGCTCGGTCAGGGAGGCTTCATCGTCGAGGACCACCTGCGCGCGGGCGAAGACGCCGCACTCGTCAGCTACGCGACCAAGGGGAGCCTTGTCGTGGAGCTATCCACTGCCGGGGTCACCACCGCCGTGGAATATCCCGAGCGACCGAGCGCACCCGTGCGTCTCGCCGCGGCGCTGACCCGTGCGACCACGTTATGGCCTCCTCAGCGACTCCCCGACGTCGTCTTGCCCATGGTGCAGGGCCTCCTCGCGGCCCGCCGCAGTCCCCTCGAAGGCTTTGCCACGACCGGACTCCTGCGGGCCACAGGCCGCGACGTCCTTCTCGCGGCGCCACCAGGGGAAGCGATCCTCACAGACACCTGCGCGGTACGCGAACTTCGCGCCGACGGAGGTGCCAGAGTGCCCGGAAGCGCCACTGCGCTCCTCGACTGCCGCTTCCTGCCCGGGCAGAGCGCTGCCGACTTTCGCGACCAGCTCCTGCTGCGCATCGACGACCCTCGGGTGGAGGTGCGCGTGCTCGGCTCGACCCCTGCGTCGTCGACCCCGGCCGGGGACCCGAAGCTGCAGCGTTTGCTCAAACGGCTTCGCGACGACACCCCTGCCCGCGTGGTGCTGCCTGTGGTGAGTGCCGAGCCGAGCGGCCTCGCGTGGTTTCGCGCTCGTGGTGCCCGTGCGGTGGGATTTTTTCCTCTGCGCCTCGACCGCGACGAACTGAATAGCCGCCACGCACCGGATGAGCGGGTGCGCGTGCGGGAATTAGAATCCTCCTTGCAACCATTCTTAGGGTTGCTCGAGGCCATGTTGGCGATGTCGTCGTCGGATAGTGCACGCTGACCGGTGGGTGATCCCCCTCGTCATCACCCTTCGCTCAAGGCCACATGACGTCGAAGCGAACCTTCTCGCCCGGGACAACGCTCACCTGCGGGTTGTTGCAGCGGATAGGCTCATATTCGGTCGTGTTGGTGCCGGGGATTTGCGAGCAGAGCACCAGCGCAGAGGCCTCGTCGCCGGCAGGGTCGAACGAAAAGCGCGCGTAATCGGTGCTGCCGCTCCCAGCGACGCCCCGCTCGAGGGAGATGTGATTGATTTCGTCGACGCGGGTGGCGCAGAGGGACTCTCGCACGCCGCGCTCGGCGCGGGCCCGGTACCGAGTGGTGTCGATCTGCTCCCAGCTCGGCGTGTGGTAGGTGCTCGTCGGATGAAAGCCTGTTCCCTGCAGCACGTCGAGGTCACTGCAGCCAGGTAGCCAGCCCCGGCTCGTGACCTCGCGGAACTCGATCGACGTGGGCCTCACCGAAGGGGAAGAGGTCTCGATTTCGAATTCGTAAGCGCCACACGCACTGAGCGCAGAGAGGGCGAGGGAAAGAACAACCAGTCGAGTCAGCATGGGTGTACGGTGGCCGCGCGTGGCGGCCCCCGCAACTGGACTCCCATCCGCCCAATGACCGACAACGGCCAAGGGACGTCGCGGCCTGCCTGTGCTCGCTCAGGTTTGGGCGCTGGCACTTCCCTCCCCTTGCTCGAGGGTCAGGGGGTAAGCACGAGCTCGAATACAGCGAGCCCTCCCGTCGAGTAATCGAGGTACACGAGGCTATCGCCAGACAGATACGGGTTCGATCGGTCACCCACCGCGGGCTCCACCGGGGTGGCGAAGGTGCGGCGGCGCGTGCGTACGTCGTAGAGAATCACCTCGTCGAGGTCAGCCTCGTCAGACAGGAAGGCGACCTTGCCGGCGTTGGTGATGGGCGCTTGCTCCATGAGCGCCGGCCCAGGAACACCGAGGAAGAGCGGATCGCCTTCACACACGACGAGCGCCTCCTGCGACACATTCAGCCGACACACGTACAGCCCGGGGGGTTCCATGCACCCGCCGCCGCACTCGCGTACGCCGAAGACGAGGGTGGGTTGCTCATCGACCACGGCGATCATGCCTTCGCTCAGGGGCACGTCGTCGATATCACCACCGAGGGCAAACGGGTCGATGCGCCTCACATTCACGCTGGTGGCCGACGACGCCGTCTGCGTCAGCGTCCACAGGTGGAGCTGCTGGGCGTCGTGTTTGCCGCAGCCCGTGGCATACATCACGTAAGCGGTCCGCTGTTGGGCGTTGTCGAGTTTGGTGTGGGCGACGGAGATCTTGCGGATGGGCGCGGGGTCCGTGGGTGCCGCCACCTCGTGGGTCATGAGCTCCTCGGGACCCCCTCGCGAGAAGGAATAACGCGGCACGCCGAGGTAGCGGACATCGAGGTCTCCCTGACAGAGCGCGTTGGCGTCTAGGATGGCATTGTCGTCGTTCCGAAAGCCGACCCAGGTGCCCGCAAGGTCGTCCCGAGCGAGCGCAAACACAGGACCGGCGTTCGAGAAGGTCGCAAACTCCTCGCACGAGGCCGAGGGTTTCGCTTCATCGCGCGCACCGTCGCCGGGCACGTCGTCGGCAGAATCGATGAAGCGCGCCACCTGTAGGTCGAAGGGAGGGTACGGCCGGAAACTCTGCACGTCGGGGCTAGGGTCTTCGAGCCACGAGACGAGGTCGCCGGGGCCCACATCGTGGGCACGGGCGCTGCTGTCCTCGGGGGTGAACGCGAAATTCTCGCCGCATCTCGCTTGGCGCAGGGGATACCCGCGTTCACGCCCATCAGGACCGAGGGCCGTACGTTTGGCCACCGTCAGGCGGAATGGCCACTGGGTGGTGTCGCCGATCTTCTCCACCTCGATCGTCGCCCATGCTGCGAGACCCTCGGCGCCCGCCGTCACCGGGGCAAACAAGAAGTCCCGACCGGCCTCGAGCCAGCGGAGACGAGAGACGTCGTAAAGCACCTGCTCGCCGCGCAGCGTCGAGCGAGACAGAATGCGTGTGCCATCGAGACTCGCAGGGCTCGCGGGCACGAGGTCATCGGTGAGGGGCCGCCAGTCCCCGGTGCGGAGGCTCGCGAGAAACAGGTCATCGGAGCCCGCGTAGCCGCTCTGGTTACCGCGGAGGACCACGCGGTCATCGGAGGCGTCTTGCACGCTGACGTCCGTCAGGGCGACGCCACCTGTGCCGGTGAGCGACCTGACCCCCGTCGTCGTCGTGCCAATCTCTCCCCACATGAGGCGAGAGGCTTGCCCTGCCCCAGCTGGGGCAGCGGCAAAGGCCCATTGGGTGGCGGTGACCACGGGTTGGGAGCAAGTCCCGGCGGTACCACACTCCGGAGCGACGTCGCTCACCGGTCCATAGCGCCAATCGTCCTGCACTCGTCTCGCGAGGTACACCCGCCTCGCGTCGTCGTCGGCCGCAACCGACAATAGATGCTCCCCCTGCGCCTGCAGCACCATCAGGCCTCCGGTCTTTCCACGCAGGAGGGCGACTGGCGAAGCGAGAGCCACCTCGCGGGGAGTGCTGGGTGTGTTGCTTGTGCCCCCGCCGATGACCGTGTGAATACGCTTTTGACCGGTGAGCTCCACGCGGTAAATCCGCTGGCTGCCCTCGTCGACGAGGTAGACATGGTCGCCGGCGGCGTACATCCCTGCCGGTGCAAGCAGCGGAGATGAGAGTGCAGCACCACCATCGTTAGGGACGCCGGAGTCACCGGAGCCAGCGATGAGGGTCGAGATGATGACTTGGTTCTCGTCTCGCAGCGGTTCGTATTGCAGATAGTACGACGACGGTTTGGGCGTTGGATCCCCGTCCGTCCGCCTCCATACCTCAAACAACTGCAGTGTGGCCGCCACACGGCGTACGCGGTGTGCACCGGTCTCCGCGACGTAGACATGGCCGCGTCGGTCGACCGCGACGCCACGAGGTGTGCTCAGTCCTTCGAGAAGGGACTCGACCCCAGCCCCAGATGGCTCTTCCTGCCCTGCGACATAGGGCTGCCCGCGCCACTGAAAAACCCTGCGCACCCGTCCATTCCCGGTGTCAGCAATATAGAGAGTCCCCCGAGCATCGACGGCAAGACCCGTCGGACCATTGAGTTGAGCGTCCTCTGCGCGAGGGGGCGTGGGGGGCGTGGTCGCGGTGCCGAGGAGGGTAGCCCCGTCTGCTGCGCCGGCCACCTCGGTACCTGCATAACGGGAGATCTGACCGTTTTGCAGTTTGAGGACGCGGTGGTTGTTGGTGTCGGCGATGTACAGCTCGCCCTCAGGTCCCATCGCCACCCCTTGGGGCTCGTCGAGCAAAATGGCGTTGGGCGCAGGCGAATCCTCGGCGAATGGGGAAAGAGGCGTAAGCCCCTTACTGCCCGTACCGACGACGACAGTGGAGTTGCCGTTCACGTCGCGCTTCCACACGCGGTGACCTGCACGATCAGCGATGTACAGTTCGCCATCGCGCCCCAGGGCCATCGCGGAGGGCGTCACCGCACCGAGCCCCGTCGTGCTGAAGCTCGACACCAACGATTCCACCTTCCAGCTCTCTTGTTGGCACCAGATGGCATTGTCGCCCTCGGTGCGCAGGTTGGTGCCCGTGCAAAGAGAGATCTCGGGAAGGACATCACCCTGAGGGAGCGGCGCCATCGCGCTGCACTTCAAGTCGCTGTCGTCGGCGCCGCTGCACGAAATCTCTCGGGGCGCGTCTCGCAGGTCGTAAGCGAAGACGCTCCCCTCTTCGAGGAACACCGCGCGCTGCCCGGTGGCATCGGCACTGTCGGCGAAAAGGCGGTGGCCTTCCGCGTCGAAAGCCCCAAAGGCTGCGCACGAGAGCGACGCCTGCTCCGAGTAACTGGGCTCAGCGACGTCAAACCGAAGAACAAGGTCGTAGGATGGGTAGTTGGCGGAGGCAGCCGACTCCGCTGGTGGGGTTCGGAACGTGGCGACTGGATCCATTTGGTACCCGCGGTTTTGGTCGCCGCCGTCGATGGGTGTTGCTGCACAATCGTAGGAACTTTGGGTGCTTGTGGTGCGCTGCAGCGTGCGCAAATACACCACCGCGCTGCCGGTATGATGAGCGGAAGGGCCCACCGCCAGGGTCATGCGTTCTGGATCGCCAGCGAAGCGCAGCTGGGAGAGCCGAGTGCCGAAGAAGATACGGTCATCGAGGTTCACGTTGCTCATGAGCGGGGCGAGAGTGACTTCGTCGTCATAGGTCTCGGGCGCCCCCTTCGTCATGTCATGCAGCCATACTCCTCCCCGCCCCGAGTATGCGATGAAATCGCCGCTGAGGTCCGAATGGCGGCTGTCGATGCCATTGCCGATGACCGTGCGCACACTCTCCTCGGCGAAGGTGGCGCAAACCGGTGTTCCCCGGTTGCCCGCGTCGTCGATGGCGCGCACGCACACCTCGTTGTCGGTTCCTGCCTGTAAGCTGAATCCAGGGGCATCGCCCACAGACACGTCGGCAAAGATGCGAGGTGGCTCACCGGGGGAGGTGACCTCGTAGTCTCGCACAGTGGCGGGTGGGGACCCCTCGGGCCGAGGGTCGCGGGCGAGCGCCGTGAAGTGAAGCGTTCCACGTCGAGTGCGTAGGCGTCCGCGAATGGGTTCAATGCTGGGCGCCTCGGGAGGCTCGGTGTCGAGCCGAATGCCATCACATTTGATCGAAGAACGATTCCCCGCAGCGTCGGCGACCTGCACACAAGCGTACTTGTCGCCATCACCAGAGGGGAGCAACACCGTGGTCGTCGACGCATAGGGTTCAGCGGTCGCGGCAGCGAGGGTCGCCGATACAAAATCACTGTATTCGAGAAGACAGCGGAAGCACTGTTCGTCACAGGGCAAACCATCGGGGCGGCACTCCGTGAGCTCGTCCGCAGCGACGTCGTCGAACAAGGTGGCGAGCGGGGGAGCGTCAAATGTCTCCACTACCATCTCGGCCGCACGCCCGTCGTCGGCAGAGAGGGCAATACGGAGTCGAGGTGAGACGAAGGCAGTGGCCGGGCGCCCAAGGAAGGCCTTGCTGATCCCGGGCTCGGGCTCGAGCACCACGGCGGTGATGGTTGGCGCCATTCGGTCGAGCGTCACCGGTACCGAGAGAATGGGCGATTCATTACCGGCGGCGTCCCTGGCTTGCGCGTAGACGACCGCTTCCCCATCGTTCTCGACGAGGTCACCGACGGACACTGACGTCGTCGCTGTGGTTGGGTACTCGCTCACGGTGTCACCGACCCAAAAGCGTCCCACCACCACCGCGGCACCGCTGAGCCTCACCTGCGCGCTCTCATCGTTGGTGAGCGCTGGCGCAGGCACCAGCAAGCCTCCTGAGACAACCTCGAGTCCAACTGCGCTGTCGACGATGACGGCATCGCTCCCTTCGGTGCTCTCGTTGCCAACCCCATCGCGCAGCCGTGCTTTGACCGCGCGAATTCCGTCTCCTGGCTTCAGCGTGATGAACTCGGTGTGCAGCAGGGAGCCATCGGCGTCGGTGTCAGCGGGGGTGAAGTCGGTGGGGGTCTCGTCGTCGCGCGCAAAGGCGATCTCAGCGACGTCGTTATCGTCGCTGGTAACGATGACATCGATGCTCGATGACAGCACAGTGGCAGCGCCGTTCGCTACCGACAAGGTGGGCGCCACCGGCGGTACGGTGTCGACGAGAATCTGCCGAGTGGCCACCACCGCGCGGTTGCCCGCTGCGTCCTGTGCCCACAGCCGCAGGAGGCGCACGCCCTGCACCTCGGACGTGATCGCCGGCGAATCAATCGGAAACGCTGCGAGCCCGTTGCTAGAGAATAGTTGGTCGTAGGTCGTGGGTTCCGTCTCGTCGTCGAGGGTTACCCCATATCCCATCACATAACCCGTCTCGTCGAGCAGGGTCACGAAGCCTTCCACGCTCGTGCTCGACGATATGGGTGGGCACGCCGCTCCGAGGAATGCGCTACAGCCGAGCAACACCTTCGGCCCTGGCGCCTCGCCGGGGGCTGCCACCACGTCGTCACCGAGCACCGCCTCAAGGCGTAAGTCGACCAATGTCGGCGGCGCCTGGTCGACGACTACAGCAAGCCGGCTCTCCCTACTCGGATAAGCCACTCCATCGATCCACAAGCGCAGCTGCGCCACGATGTCTTGCGGGCCGTCACCGCGGGACTCGTCGAGAGGCACGGTGAAGAGGTCGGGCTGGTCACCTACGGGCGGCACCCACTCTTGCCAGCTCGCGTCATCTGCCGCCGCCGCCGCACCGGGCGCCACGGCCACGAAACGCACTTCGACCTTCTCGACGTTGGCCAAGACGAGCGGGGCTACCTCGACCTGCACCGAGAAGCCACGCACGAAGGGGGACTCGGCACCCTCGTCGGGCAATGCGCGGAAGAAGTTACCCAAGGTGACCACCTTAAGGCTCGCCTGCGCCGGGGTCTGCAGCGACGCCTCGCGGTTCACCTCCATCTCGGTGCTCGCTGGCACGTAGGTGTCCCCCGCGCTCTTCACTTCGTAGGTGCCCTCCGGCACCGAGGCGATGTCGACAGGCCCGTCGCTCGTGGTGGTCACAGCGCGGGGGGTGAAACACGCGTCGCTCACTGACGACAATGTGAGGTCGAGAGGCGCCCCGCTGCTGACACCTTCGATTTCAACGCGCACCGCGCCGCGGAAGCTACCATCGTCGGCGAGGTCGATGGAGAACAGACTACTCGTCGCCACGGTGGGCCAGATCCGCAGGTCACGGCTCGTGAAGTCAGCGAGCGACGGGAGCCCGTTGGTACTCGCAAGAAACCGCAGCGCGTAGGTGCCCGGGGGGAGCTCGACCTCGAAGGTGCCGCGGGCGCTGTCATCGACAGCAAGGGCCGCGTCGTCGAGCCCAGGGGGAACCACCTCGTCGCTCGTTCTCGTGGTCACGTCCCGTACCGGCACGCCGTTCTCGTCGACGACCTGCAACGCCAAGGGCGCATCCCTCGTTGACAAGCAGGGGGGCAGCACGATCCGCCCGACGAGGGTCCCCGCAGGCGGACTCGCATTCGCGGGGTCGAAGGGGTTCGTCTCGTCGACGCAGCCCTGTAACCAGGGGAAGGTGCAGAGGAGCAGCGCAATGAGAAGGCGATGAGGGTGAGCGCAGCGCATAGGCAGTCCTGCAGAGATATGAGGCGAAAGTATGCCGCGACATGGACAAGACCGCATCTCACCGGGGCACCTCGCCTCGCGGCCAGCCCCGCGATTCCACCAGGCGAGGCCTGCTGCGGAACCTGGATGGGTGTTCCATAAGGCAAGGCGCCACTGGCAGGGTGAGGCAAAATCGACATTCGTCGATTTGCGCACCCGGCTCGTTTCGCCGGGAGGGTCTGTTGCCAGACCCTCCCCCCGTCGAGCAAAGCTCGGCCGGGGCCCCCCACCCAAGAACGCAGGCAGGGCGAAAACCCGCTGAAGAGGCTTTTCGCCTCAGCCTGCTGGGCCGCCCGGCCTCCGCGGCCGCGCTGCTTCGACAGAGCCTCCTCATGCTGCGGTCGCAGCAGGTGTCTCAGGTACCGGCGGGGAATTTGCTCTTGCTATGGTGCATAGAGGAGTTGCCCATGCAGCAATGCCAGCGTGTCGTCGAGAGACTGCTTCTCCCCGCCTTGGCCATCGCCATCGGGGCGCTCCTCGAGAGCCCGCTCGCCTTGGTACCCGACGGCGGCTGTCGACGCTTCGAGGGCGCCCTCAGCGGTAACGATCCCGACGCTGAAGCCAGCCTGCTGCTCTGCCGCAGCGGTGCCCAGCTATCGGGCCGACTGCTCGTCGACGGCACCGCGGGACGCAGCGTTGCTGGGGTGCGAGGGGAGCTGCGCCCGGGGAACCGTGCGCTGTTGAGCGATCTCGACCCTGTCTACAGCGAGCCACGGGCAGGATGGGAGCACTGTTACGACGACGTGTACGACCTTGGGTGGGAGCCGCTGGCCCAGCGGCTGACAGGCACATATCGCTCCGAACGCTGTGACGACGAGGGGACGCTGGCCCTGCGGATGCGATGACCGCTCGGTCCGCGTGTGTGGAGCGAAGAGCCTCGCCCCTCATTGGTCGATGTCACTACTGACCGGACTGCTGCGGTGCACTGCCTCTTGCTGGGCGTTCCTCTCGCGCTCGAGCTGCGCCTCGAGGAAGCTGGCGTAGCGGCCGTTCTGCGCGAGCAGCTCTTTGTGAGTACCTCTCTCGACGACCCGTCCCTCGTCGATGACAAGGATGAGGTCGGCGTGGCGTACCGTGGAGAGCCGATGGGCGATGACGAAGCTCGTACGCCCTTGCATGAGCGACTGCAGGCTCTTCTGAATGAGCGCCTCTGATTCGGAGTCCAGGTTACTCGTCGCTTCGTCGAGGATGAGCACCACAGGATCAGCCAGAATGGCCCGCGCGAGAGCGAGGCGCTGCTTCTGACCGCCGGAAAGGCGTACGCCCCGCTCGCCGATGACCGTGTCGTACCCGTCTTCGGTGGCGAGGATGAATTCGTGCGCCGCAGCGAGCTTCGCGGCTCGCTCGATGTCTGCTTGGGTCGCCTCGCGGCGGGCATAGGCGATGTTGTCGCGGATCGTACCGTCGAAGAGAAAGACATCTTGCTCGACGACACCGAGGAGCTGCCGGTAGCTCCCCACATCGATATCGCGAAGATCTCGCCCGTCGAACAAAATACGGCCACCGTCGACGTCGTAGAAGCGGGCGATAAGGTTTGACAGGGTGGTCTTGCCCGCGCCGCTCGGCCCGACGAAAGCCACCATTTGACCGGGGCGCACGGTGAAACTGACATCCGCCAGCACGACCGCATCGGTACCCGGATAGGTGAAGCGGAGTTGCTCGACGGCCACTTCGCCCCGCACATCGCTGCGTTCGAGGCGATGCTTGCCCGCCGTGCCCGAAAACTCGCGCTCCTCAGCGAACAGGTCGAGCACGCGATCGAAGCCAGCGAGGGAGCCTTGAATCGACGTAGCGGCGCTCACCAGCGCCTCTAGCGGGCCGAGCAACATCATGCTGTAGGTCACGAAAAGCATGACGTCCCCCAGGGTGAGCTCGCCGTCGATGACCCGCGAGCCGCCATACAGGAGCACAGCGACGCTGACGCCGGGCAAACCGATTCTCCAGAAGAGTTCGAGGAGGCGAGACCACCACCAAGCGAGGATCTCTTGGCGCGACATGAGGTGCGCCCCTGTCGTAAATCGCGCGCTCTCAGTGCGTTCCTGACCAAAGGCACGGACCACGCGCATCCCGCCGAAGGCCTCGGTGGCGTGTGCGTCGACGTTTTCGCGTGTCTGGCGTGCACCCCGGTACACGGGCCGCAGGCGCGCAACCCAGGTGCGGTGGCTGACGACGATGAGCGGGAACAGAAGCAGCGCACCCACCAGCAAAAGCACATCGATGGATGCGAGAATGGCGAGGGTGCCGCACAGTTGGATCACCGAGCGCCACGGGGCGTAGAGCATGGTGCTGACGAGGTCTGAGGGGCTTCCTGCGTCGCCGCGGATGAGGCTGGCGACCCCGCCTGCACGGAGCTTCTGGACGCGCCAGAGCGGCAACTGGACCGCGTGTT
>JBMTAX010000039.1:0-12131 GCA_049429145.1 Myxococcota bacterium | reverse complement strand
GGACTGTGTTCGCGAAGCCCAATGCGGGCTCATCAACCAGCAAACCGGCGAGTCGCTGTGCGAATACATTTGCGAGGTTCCAGTGGCATGCGATCAGAACAGCAAGGTGTGCGGCGCCGAATACACCATTGACGACGCCACTCTGTGCCGAGACCTCACCCTGTGCCCCCCTCCTCAAAGCTGCGCGCGCTGAGAACCTGTCCCCACACCCTGAGGCGGAGTGCTTGTCCACCATGCCCTGTGTCACGCTTGACGGCCATTCCCTTACGCTAGAACACGTCGCTCTTGTCGCTCGACGGGAGGGTCGCGTCGAGCTCGCCCCTGCGGTGTGTGAGCGAATGGAGCGTGCGCGCGTTCTCGTCGAGGAGATCGCGGCCGGAGATCGACCCGCCTACGGCATCAACACAGGCTTTGGGGCCCTCGCCGAGGTCCGCATCTCGAAGCAGGACGTTCGCACGCTGCAGGAAAACCTCATTCGGAGTCACGCCGTAGGGGTGGGAGCACCGCTGCCCACCGCGGCTGCGCGCGCATTGCTTCTCCTTCGGGCAAACACCCTTGCCGTGGGCCACTCTGGTTGTCGTCTCGTGGTCCTCGAGCGACTGGTATCGCTGTTGAATGCGGGGGTGGCGCCCTACGTGCCGTCTCGAGGGAGCGTCGGAGCGTCGGGAGACCTCGCTCCCCTCGCACACACGGCGCTGCTGCTCCTCGGGGAAGGGCGTGCCTTCCTCGAGGATCGTGTAGTCACGGCAGCAGAGGCTCTCGAGCACGCTGGCATAGAGCCCCTGCAATTGATGGCGAAGGAGGGACTCGCCCTCATCAACGGGACCCAGGCCATGGTGGCCGTGGGCACACTCGCGCTCCTCGAGGCAGAGCGTCTCACACGGCTCGCTGACGCCGTAGGGGCATTATCCCTCGACGCCCTACAAGGCACTCATCGGGCCTTCGACCCGCGCATCCACGGCGCGCGACCTCACCCGGGACAGGTCCAAGCTGCGCGAAACCTGCTCGCGCTCCTCGACGGTAGCGAGGTCATGCAGAGCCACAAAGACTGCGACAAGGTCCAAGACCCCTACTCTCTGCGCTGCATTCCACAGGTACATGGGGCCACCCGTGACGCTCTCGCCCATGTTCGCTCCGTCCTGGAGCGAGAAGTGAACAGCGCCACCGACAACCCTCTTGTTTTCCTCGACGGCGACTACGGCGTCGCTGGTGATGACATTGTCTCGGGTGGAAACTTTCACGGCCAGCCCATCGCCCTTGCCCTCGACTACTTGGCGATCGCGGCGGCAGAGCTCGCCAACATCAGCGAGAGGCGCGTCGAGCAACTGGTTAACCCTGCCCTCTCGTCTGGTCTTCCACCGTTCCTCGCTCAAGACCCCGGACTCAACTCGGGCTTCATGATCTTGCAGGTCACCGCGGCATCGTTGATCAATGAAAACAAGGTGCTCTGCCACCCCGCCAGCGTCGATTCCATCCCCTCGAGCGCCAACCGCGAAGACCACGTCTCGATGGGGATGACGAGTGCCAACAAGGCCGTCAGCGTTCTCGAGAACGTGCGTCGCGTGCTGGGAATCGAACTGATTTGCGCAGCCCAGGGACTCGACCTGCGCGGCTCCTTGAAACCAGGTAGGGCGCTTATTCCGCTCCACGAGCTGGTGCGGTCAAGAGTGCCCTTCGCCAGTCGAGACCGTGCCTTTATGAATGACCTTGAGGCCATCGACGAACTCTGCCAGAGCGACACGCCCCTTCGTGTCGTCGAGGAGGTCTTAGGCCGCGAACTGTAGGGTCACGTGCCGGACCGCCACAGTGTCGTCGCCGTTGGCCGTCAGCCGCGCCCCACGAAGCGCTCACGCGGGGCGTCTCCCCGCAGGTCCCGTACTGTGTCGAGCAGGGTCTGCATCGGGTCGCGCGAGCAGAAGCCGAGGGCTGACTCGGCCTTGCGTGCATCGACGTACCAGAAGCATGAGGCCATGTCGGCCTCTACCTCGCTGATCGGAAGCGAGACCCCCAGAGAACGGGCAGCACGCTCGAGTACGCCGACGCCAAAGCGAGACAGCGTCCGGGGCACTGCAACGGGGAGAAGCGGGCCTCGCTGCCCGCTGACCTCGGAAAGGCGCGTGAAGAAATCCCGAAACGTCAGGTTGAGGCCACCGAGCAGGTACCGCTCCCCGGCACGCCCTTGGTGGAGCGCCGCCAATACGGCACCAGCGACGTCGCGCACGTCGACGAAACTGAACCCGCCCGACGGTACGATGGGGATCTCGCCGCGCAAGAAACGCTGCACGTCGGTGGTACTCGAGCCACGCGCATCACCGGGCCCGAGCACCAGCGAAGGATTGAGTACGACGAGTTCCGTGCTCCCCCCGGTGAGCCGCAGCGCATCGTGGGCTGCACGCTCCGCCAACCATTTCGAGAGGTAGTACGGCCAGCGGTGAATCAGAGAGAAGGGAACCGGGTCATCTTCGTGGAAGACGACGTCGGGCTTCACCCCCACCGCGACGGTACCGGACGTGCTGAGATGCACCACCCGTTTGACGCCAGATTCAGCGGCCACTCCGACGACGAAGCGAGTGCCGGTCACATGCACCCGCATCAACCATGCCGAATCGTCGGCATCGCGACTGACTGCCCCAGCGCCGTGTACCACGAAGTCGACGCCACGGATCGCGGACCGCAGGCTCTCTACGTCGAGGACGTCGCCATAAACCACGTCAACACCGAGACGGAGGAGGTCGGGCTGCTCGCTGCGGCAGAGAGCACGCACGTGATACCCCTGCTCCAGCAGGGCGGTCACTGCGTGCCGACCGAGGAAACCGGTCGCCCCGGTGACGAGAACGGTGCTTTGGCTCATAGGTTGAATACCTGCACGAACGTGGTGAGCAGCTCGGGGTCGTTGGTCTTCACGGTCCCGTCGAGGAACTCGCTGACCTGAGGGATGTAATGCTCGCGAATGATGCGAGTGAACATGCCGACGTCAGTCTTCATGACGCAGTCTGCGGCTCCGTCCAGTTTGCCGTTGACGATGGTGCATCCGTCTTTGCGTACCTGCACTGTCCATTTGGTGTCTGGCCCTTGGCCAAGCGAGAAGTAGTAGGTGACGGGTCGCTTCACCTCGTCAGGGCAGAAGCGGCCCTCGAGGTCCCGGAAGAGACCGGCGAGGGGGCTGGCTGGACCAGCTCCGACTGGCACAGGGGCATGGAGCACTGGCGCGTCACCGTTCAGTGCCGCCGGGGAACCGAGCGCTTCCGCGATGGCAGCGTCGAGGTCAAAACGCCGTTCATCGCGCAGACATTCGACTGCTCGTCGTAGGACGAGGGTAACCTTCTGACTCGCGGCGCTTGGGCGCAGCCCTTCGCGCTGCACCGCAGCCTGTAGGGCAGCCGCGGGAATGGGGGGACCGATACGCACCTCGACGTTGCGATTGCGCGGCACATAGGTGCCGCGGGGCATGGCACGATGCGTCCCATCGACGAAGATCGGCAGGATATCGACGCCGTGCCGCAGCGCGAGGTAGGCCACGGCAGGGCGAAACTCTCCCATCTCGCCCGTCGTGGTTCGCGTCCCCTCGGGGAACAGTAAGATCGTGGCCCCCCGATCGAGGAGACCGGACGCCTCCCGCATCGCCTCGCGGGGGTTGTCAGCGCGGTCGAGCGGCCGAAGGTTGGTGAAGTTCTCGAAATAGGCACGTCGCCATTTGCCCTCGAAAAAGTAATCCTTCGCGGCGAGCGCGGTCAGATCCTGGCCGTAGGAGCCCAGGGCATATTTGATAAGCCCCATGTCGAGGTGACTCGCGTGGTTCGATGCCACGATGGTCTGCCGATTGTGCGGAATGTATTGCTCGCCGCTGATCGTCACCCTGAGACCACGGCGGTAAAATCCCATTTGCCCCTGCAAAAGTGCGCCACGAACGGCGGTCTGCACGATGGAGGGTACGGCGAGGTCTTCATCCTCGCGAGGCGCACGCTGGCCCGGGGCTAACAGCCGCGCTCGTCGTCGGGGATTGGCCTTCTCGAGTGAGGGCCTCACCGTTGTCGGAGACAACGCGTCGCTACCCACGGTTGTGACCGCAGCTTGCAGCGCCACGATTCGGGCGATGACCTCGGGACGTTTCACTTTTCTATCGGAGGTGCGCGGCAGAGATTCCCATTGTACCTCGATGATCTTTGGCCTCTCCTCGTCGCTCACCTCGCGAAGGGCGCGTTCGCAACGACGACGAGCTAGCTCTCTCTGCGATCCACGTCGCGACTGCCATTCATCATCGCTCTCCTCCGCTCGCCGCGGCAGAGCGACGGGGACAACGAGCGCGGCTACTCGCTCTCCGCCTTGCCCGTCAGGGATGCCGACGACGGCGGCCTCTTCCACGACCGAGAGAGCTTCGATGCGTTCCTCGAGGGCGCGAGGGTACACCCGTCGTCCGCCGCGCAACGTGATCACCTCGTTATGGCGGGCCACCAGCGTAATGCGGCCCTCGCGGTCGATGCGCCCGAGGTCACCAGTGCGAAGCCAACCATCGGGCCCGAGGGCCACCCCGGTGTTCTCATCGTCCCCCAGATAGCCGAGCATCACGTGGTCACCACGTGTGACGATTTCGCCCACCCCGTCTTCGGTGACGTCGCGTACCTCGACCTCGACCCCGGGCACGGGCGTGCTGCGACCCCGCGAGTCGCCGAGGGTCATCACGGGCGCGGCCTCGGTGAGTCCGTAGCCTTGGCGCAACTCGATGCCGAGTTGCTTGAAGGTGTCAGCAGTGCGCCGCGGCAGGTGTCCACCCGTCGAGAGCATAAAGCGAATGCGACCGCCGAGGCGGTCATGGACAGGGCGGAACAAGACACGCCCCAGGTTCAGGCCCAGAGCGCGACCAAGGGTACGATTGAGGACGAGACCCGCTTGAAACGCAGCCTCGGCGAAGGGCCCGGCCTCGTTGAGCTCGGCGTAGATCTTCTCTTCGAGCTCCTCCCAAACCTGGGGCACACCGATCATGGCGGTGATGCCCGCGTGCTGGAACGCATCGCTCAACGCATCGGCGCTCACCTCGTCGACATAGGTTACGTGAGCGCCGCGCAGTAGCGGCAGCAGGAGACCGCAGGTCAGCTCAAAGGTCTGGTGGAGCGGGAGGACGCTCAGCCCGGAATCGCGTCGGCTGATTTTGAACAGCGGTGCGACACTCGCGAGCACAGCGGTCAGGTTCTTGTGGGTCAGCAGGACAGGCTTCGCGCTGCCCATGGTACCGGCGGTGTAGGCAACCACGGCAACGTCATCGGGCCCGACCCACACCTCGGGAGGGGTCACTGTCGCCGTCTCGGAGGGCGCTGCGCACAGCTCCTCGAGGTCGAGACACGTGGCGCCGGGGATGGCGGCGACGCTGCGGCCCAGAAGCGCGAACTCTGCACCCACGCGCTCAATACGACGGCCGAGTTCATCACTGTCGAGGTTCGGATCGAGGGGAACCACGCTGGCCCCGGCGGCCAAAACCCCAAAGAAGGCGATGCCCCACTCGGGTGCATTGCGTGCGACGAGAGCCACTTTCGCTCCCGGATGCACGCCGATGTCTGCGAGCCGGGCTGCACACGCGTACGCACGACGACGAAGAGACCGGTAGGTGACCGCGTCGAGGGAGACACCGCCGGCCTGCTTGTCGAGCCGCTGCAGCGCGACTCTGCCACCCTCACGCTCCGCCACCTCGTCGAGGAGGGCGATGAGGTCACTAAAGCGCTCCTCGGCCCGCGGTCGCTTAAACAATCGCGCCTCGAGGTGCGGGAAGACCCACTTGCGCAGGCCGGGGATGTGCACCTCGAGCAAATAGCTGCGCCAATCGAGCAAATGCGGCTCGAAGGCGAGTTTGCGACGGTCGAGTTCCTCGCAGCGCTCATACAGCGCGCGCGTGTTGTCGGCACGGAAGCGGTAGTTCAGCTCGCTGATGAAGGGGAGGAATGCGCGCATCACCGCCTCGCTGCCCTTCAGCTGCTTGCTGACGGGAGCCAGGGAGCGGTCGAGGCTGGATGCGAGAGGCGCTGCCGGGGTCTTGCCGAGCGCGCGCAGGGCGCGGCTCATCGTGCTCACGGCTCTTTGCATCGCGGGTGCGCTTTGTCGCTCCCACACCTCTGGGTTCACGGGATGGGGCTGTACAAGAGCATAGACCCGATTAAGCAGCGGGTTTCCTCGTCGCCGCGAGCGCATGTAACGACGTTTCGCCAAGCCGGTGAGCTCGATCAAGCGATGCATCGTGAAGGGATTCGCATCACTCGTACCGAGCTGATGCACCATGGCGTGCTCACGACGAAGTAGCGCAGCGGTGCACAGCACCAAGCCCGCGCACACGTGGTCCACGGGGATGAAGTCCATGACGTGGCCTTCACGCGACGGATATTGCACCTGCCCGTGTAGCGCCATGTAGATGAGCGGCGCCGAGGTATTGATGCCCTCGTTCCACCCGGCCACCGGAAAGTCGAGCGAACTCTCGACGATGGCTGGCCGCACGATGGTGAAGGGGATGCCGCTGCTCGCCAGCAACTGCTCCCCGACGGCTTTCGTGTACGTATACGTATTTGGCCACCCCCAATGGGCCGCGCGAGCGGTACCTACCTCCACGAGCTTCTCGTCGAGATACCTCTCTCGCTCGCGGCGCATCGCCTCTTGGAAGGGCTCACCGGTGGTGGGCTGATGTCGCTCGCGCAATTTCTGACGCGCGGTATCTTCGAAATGGCTTTGTAGCTGCGCGTCATCAAGGCGAGCCCGCACTTGTGCCGCGATCTGCAGTCCCTCATCGAGTTCACGCCGCGGGTCCCAGTGGGAACGGTCGAGGCGGTCACAGCGGGGAAATGGCCACAGGCGAGGGTCTTCTTCGGGTACCTCACCGATGCGGTGTCCTGCGACGTAGCAGGTGCTCGTATGCAAGAGCGGCACAGCCGCTGCGGCCTCTACGCCGGATGCGCCACCGGCGAGCTCTTTGCACAGCTCGACGAGGTGCAAGACGCCGAGCGCGTTCACCTCGAAGGCCTCGTCGATGGGCGGTGTGAAGCTCACAACTCCCGCGACATTCAGCACCGCATCGACACCCTCATGGCGAAGTCGCTCCAAGGTCGCTTCGTCGATACCCGCCCGGGGGCGGGTCACGTCACCGACGATGGGCGTCACTTTGCCGCGCACCCACTGTTCCGCCTCCTGCTCGCTGCGCCCTTCCCGCAGGGGGTCAAAACAAGGCGATGGCCACAGCTCACTGAAGAAGCGGTCTTCGGGGGTGAGGCCGGTCTTCGGGCGCACCATGAGGTAGATGTGCGCGAGGTCGAAGCGCTTGAGCAGCAGCGACAGCAGCACCTTCCCAAGGAAGCCGGTGCCCCCAATGACGAGGAGCTTTTTGCCCTCGAGGGTCTCGCTCACCGGGAATGGCCCCTCGTGCGTCACGAGCCCCACGGCGCCTTTCGGGAGCCGTGCGCGCGGCGCATAAGTGCGGCCTGTACCGTCGGGCAGCCGCTTCACGCTATCGCCCCGTCGCTGTTCGAGGGAGCATCGCTCGGGGTCACGTCGCACAGATAGATGGAGCGCGACGTGAAGAGGCTGATGTCGGGCGATGCCGGCGCGGTGTCACGCGCCATGGCGATGGCCTCCTGCAAGTTCGCCGCGGGCTCGTACCCGAAGAGTTCGCACATGTAGTCATCTTTCGCGCCCGCGACGATGACACGACCGATATGTTGTCGACCCGCCTCTCCCCAGTACCACATGAAGAAGGGATGACTGCCGTGGTACGCATTGCCGCGTCGATACAACTCGACGTAGGTCGGATCTTCCGCGAACTGCCGTTCATATCGCTTGTGCAGTTCAAAGGCGTCGCGGGTTTCGGGCAACAGGCGGTGAACAAACTCGATGTACGGCGCGTGCTGCACCGGGTCGAAACGGTCCTCCATGGGATGGGTGACGATGAGCGTCCCGCCCTTCTTGAGGAGCGGCACCCCACGGTAGAGGTTGTGCAAATACCCTTGGGCCATCACCTGCACGAGCAGGGGGTTTAAATAGCTGCCAATATTATAGGGCGAGATAAAGGGAACACCAAAGATAACAATATCGCTCTGCCCCTTCACCGGCACAGCATACTGCTCATAGGCCTTTACCAGCGTTTTGCGATGCACGGCTTCGGTTTCACCGGCATGCACCGCAATCAATTCATAGGGGGCCGGGACCGCATAAAACAGCTCTTGGCGCGCGGGCTGAGGCAGGCGGTCGAGGGTGGCTTTGATCGCACGAGCCTTCTGCCACTCGAAATCGGTGAGGTCTTCCTCTCGCTTCATCAGGAAGTCGAGCTGCCCCCCGAAAGAGCGGTTGTTGACCACGGTCTCGATGGTGAAGACCTTGAGTTGGCTGTTCACGATTCGACCCTGTCGGTCGACGGAGTGATGCAGCTCGCTATTTGGTGGGTCCATATAGGAGTTGGACTTGCGCAGCGTCTTTGGATTGTGGTGCGCCCGCAGCGCCTTGTAACCGCAAAGCCCGACGGCGACAGACTTATGTCCACCGTCCATGGGGACGAAGTTGACGTTTACATAAATGAGCAGGTCGCTCTCGGCCGCCCGCCGATTGATGTCCACCACTTCATCACTGTCGGTGGTGCCGAGTTGGACCATGCCGTCGGGGTCTTCAGCGTCGTGATTGTAGAGGCGGTCAGGGTAGAACTCGCGAAAGACCCGCTCGCCCACCGTGTGTTTGAGCTCGGCCTCCGTCATTCGCCGGTGCACCGCGAGCGCCGCGATGAGATGGATGTCGTCCACACCGTGGTCAGCGAGGATCTCGAGTACGATCTCGATGATGCGCTGGCGTACGTCTGGCTTTTTCATCGGAGGCAGAGGCACGCTGACGTCGTCAAACGCGATGGTCACCTTCATTCCCGGCGAGAGCAACGCATGAAGCGGTTCGCTGTTCTCGGGGTGGTTGATGGCGTACCGAATGGCGGCATCGGGGTCCTTCAGCCCCTGCATCGGCGGTTTCGGGTAGATGCAACGAGTGCCAGGCGGCAGGTGCTCAATGAGGAACTGGTCCCCAGAGAACAAAATCCGCGGTGGACTGTCGGCGTCTAGATAGTGGATGCAAGGGTGAGTCATCGGAGGGAGGCTTCAGTCAACCGGTGCGCAACGTCAAGGGGCCACCGTCGGCAAGCGCCTGCGTAATCCGCTACGCACCCGCGGTGCAGCCGTGACGTGGCATGGACACATGAATGGGGTAGCACCGCCCCATGGGTACCCCGGTCTACACTTCGACAGCCGAACTCCTCAGCCGCTACGACGGACTGCTCCTCGACGCTTACGGGGTGCTCGTGTCGTCGGGCGGCGCACTTCCTGGCGCGGTCGCATTCATCGATCGACTGCTGCAAACGGCGTATCCTTTCCTCATCGTGAGCAACGATGCGTCCCGCACACTCCCTGAACTCTGTGCGTTCTACCGGCGCTGTGGGCTTGATATTCCGCAAAACAGCATCCTGACCTCGGGAATGCTGTTGGCGCCCTTTATGCGCACCCAAGGGCTCATGGGCTGCCGCGCTCTGGTGCTCGGTCCGGAAGGCTCCCGGCGCCTCGTACGAGATGCGGGCGCAACGCTTGTCGAGCCGGAAGCTGAGTTTGAGCTGTTGGTGGTCGCCGACGAGGCGGGGTATCCCTTGCTCGAGACCCTCGACGAGACGGTTACGCGCCTGTTTCACCTGGTCGAGGCAGGGCGTACGCCCGCGCTGCTCCTGCCGAACCCCGACATGCTCTACCCGAGGGGAGCATCGTCATTTGGCTTTGCCGCCGGGTCTGTGGCGCTCCTCCTCGAACAGGCACTGCGGCGTCGCTTTCCAGGTCGCGACCTTGGGTTTACTCGGCTCGGCAAGCCGGCGTCGCCCCTGTTCGCAGAGGCACAGCGTTGCATGGCCGCTCGGCGACTCGCGATGATCGGCGACCAACTGGAGACAGATGTAAGAGGAGCAAAGGCCGTCGGTATGGATACGGTGCTGATCGAAACGGGCATTGATCGTTACACCGACAAATCCGCGGTGACCCCCGATTGGCTGCTCGCCTCTCTCACCGAGTAGGTAGGCGCGTAGGCAGTCGAGCGACGTCGGCCCCCATGAGCAGCCCCCGCGTGTTCACGGGCGAGCCGCGCGCGCCACAAACACCCCCGTGCCCCACTCGGTTTGAGCATCATCCGGGGGCGTGAGAGCACAGAGAAAAGCGACGTCGCCGTGGCGATTGAGTTTCGGCGGCCCGTCGAACACCGGTGCATCATCCAGATGCTCATCGATCTTCGCAGTCCCCAAGTCGGTGGGGACGAGGTCGTGCTCACCGACGACACGCACCAGAGCTTTGCCATCGGCAACGAAGATGGCGCGACCAGTTGGCGTCATCGCCCGGAAGGCCACATGACCATCGTCGTTCAGGTCAGGACCAAAGGGCTCGATGTCGTCGAGCTCGGGGTGCGCGGTACTCGCCAGCGTGATGACACTGCCCTCCCCTGCGAGAAAGACCCCGCGTACCCCGTCGACGAGAGTGGCAACGAACGCAACCTGTCTTCGTGCGTTGATGCTCGGTGCAGTGGCGTCGAAGGCAGCGAAGGACGACGATGGGTCGCGAGTCACGTCGCGAGCAAGCTCGACGGCTTCTTCCCCGCGCACCCACAACACCATAGCGTCAGGCTCGGTATTCCCATCGGTCGTCGTGAAACGGACCTGACCTGCGGCATCCCCTACGTCGTTGAAGCCAGGGCTGAACAAGAAGGCATACTCGCTGGCGGCCTCGAGCCCGCGTTCGCGAGCAAAGATTTCCATGCCGTCCTCGCGCCATCGAATGTGAGCTCGACCGGTGGCAAAAGAAGCACGAAAGCCTACGCCACCATCATGAAAGAGACGCAGTGCGGACCGGCTGGCTACCCCATAAGGTTCGCTGCTCAGCAACGAGGTCAACGCAGTCACAGGGTCATAAAGAAACACACCGGGGGTCGGCACATCCCGCAGCTCGAAGGCCACCTGACCCGACGCGTTCATGCTCAGCTGCCCGAGAAAGGCCTCGGCGGGGGTGCGGTAGACCACGCTGCCGACGACGTCACCATCGGCGGACAGGCTGGCGGCATAGAGCGCGCGGTCCAGACCGTCGGTGACCGTCAAGCGGAATGCCACATCGAGTTCGTCCGTGAGCTGTACGGCCTCTCCGTTGAAGAAGTGGTTAGCGGGGACGCCGAAGGCACCTCCTTCATTGATGGAAAAGTTGGTGCGAGCGAAAAGTATGAAATCACCGGGATACCGTGCCGCGTCCAATGGCGCCGATGTCGGCCCGGTCATCGTGGAGGCTGGCGTTTCCTCATCGGCGAGCACGCCCGCGTCGTCGCCGTTGGCGCTCGCGGTCGGTGTTCCAAGGTCCGGTGACGGTACTGCGCCAGGATCCTCAGCGCAGGAGACGAGCCCCCCGAGGAGCAGACAGGTCACTGGCACGGAACTGACGAAGAAATGCCGCATGGAGGCATCGAACAGCGTCGAGACCACCGGGTCAATGCGGACCGGGTCCGTTCTTCGCTCCGCACCTAAGGACATGATGCGCGACTTCATGGGTTTGCTGCTAGCCTGATGAGAAGGTTGAAAAAAAGTGATGGAAGCCTAGGGAGAGGCTCAGTGAAAAGCACCGCACGCTTGTCTCTGTGCATGATCGTCAAAGACGAAGAGGAGATGCTGCCTGCATTCCTCGGCGCGACCAGAGGGCTCTACGACGAGCTCTGCGTCGTCGATACGGGTTCCTCCGACAACACCCTCGGTATTCTGAAGCAACAGCACGTTCGCCTGGGGCGACGCCCTTGGGACGATGATTTCGCTGCGGCGCGCAATGCGAGCCTCGACCTTGCCACCGGGGAGTGGATTTTGTTCCTCGATGCCGACGAGCGACCAGACGCGGCATCGGTCGCGGCCATTCGTGCGGTCATCGAGGACGAAAGTGTCGGGGCTGCAAGTCTGTGGTTCGACAACTTGCTGCCGGGCGGCCAGCGCAACGAGATGCCTCTGCTGCGTCTGTTTCGAGCCGATCCGGCGATTCGCTTTCGCCACCGCATTCACGAAGACATCACGGCTGCGGTCGAAGCATTTCTGTCCCGGAAGGACCTTCGTCACACGACCCTGGAGGGCAGGG
>JBMTAX010000038.1:0-12295 GCA_049429145.1 Myxococcota bacterium | reverse complement strand
AGAAGACATCGGCCGGATAGCTGTCGCCGAGCGTCGGCCCCTCGACGAGGGTCACGACGCTGGTGACGTCCCAGGCCTCGGCGAACTGCAGAGTCGAACAACGGTCGTACAAAGTCTCACAAACATAGGCGGCCGTCCCGTCGGGTCTGACGTAGAGGCCCGCGAGGCCTTGCCCCGAGACGAGGGGAAACGGGAGCGGTGCCTCCCCGATGAGCATCGACAACGACACGAGCGAGGTACAGCCGCCCGCATCGACGGGGCCCGCATCGACGGGCCCAGCATCGACGGACCCAGCATCGACGGACCCAGCATCGACGGACCCAGCATCGACGAGGCCCGCGTCGCTCACGGCGGCGTCGGTGGGGCCAGCGTCGTCAACGCCCGCGTCATCTGCCCCGGCGTCGAAGTCTACGGTTCCGCCGTCATCGATGGCCGAGTCTATCTCCGCGGCCTGTGGCTCGCCCCCTTTGTCCTCGCTGGTGTCTTCCGCGCTCTCATTTCCCGCAGGCACTGTGGTGCCGTCATCGACGGTTAGCACCTCGCTCGGGCCCGAGGAAATACATGCCCCGACGCGGCAGCGTGGGTGGCTGCCCGGACAATCGTCGTCGCTGTTGCAGGGCAGAGGAGCCGCGCACACGCGGGCTACGCACACTTGCGACGAAGGGCATGCGCTGTCGTCGAGGCAGCTTCGATCTTGCGCACACGCCGTGCCCAAGAGGGCCGGCGCGAGCGCGAAGAGGAGTCTCAGGGCAGAGAGGCGCACGAGGGAAGAGTACGGAGCCGCCTCCTCATCACGCAAGGGCGTGAAGCTCTCGCCAAAGCGCAAGAGGGTCAGAACGCGCAGTGGATGTGATCATAGTGTCCGTAGGGGTCGTTGCTCGGACCGAACACTTCGACAGCGCCAAGGGCCCAGCACGCGCTCATGAAGGCGTTGGTCTGCGAGCTTGTGCCGTTGATGCGCACGCCGTTGATCTCGTCGATGTCAAAAGCGCGACCGGTGTAATGCAGCGAACCATACGAATGGCTCGCCCCCGCGATGGAGGTGACGAAATAGTTATAGCTATATTGCTCGCGCAGCGTGCGCATCGCCTTCAGCATCGTCGTGGAGAGGTTCACTTGATTACAGGGCGCCGACCCATAGCAGCTCGTGTAGGCTGCCCGGCCCGCGGCCGTGTCGCTGATGTTCGAGAGGGGATCTGCGCCGTCATTGCGGCCGAAGGTCTGGTTCCACAAGGTCAAGCGATAGGCGTTGTGGTGGGTGAGGAGGTCGCCCGCGATCCCTGCACGGGTAGTGCTGGTGCTCGTGCTGCCGCCCCCGCTGCTCGCGGAAGACGTGGGACCGCCGTTACCGGCCTCGTCGACGACGTAGAACGATCGACGGGCCTCGGCGATGACCGCACCGCTCGAGTTCAAGCCCTGGGCGACGACGGTGCGATAGCCGAGCTGGGTGAAGGTGTAGCGCACCGCGTATTCGGAGGCAGCATCACCCGACTCGCCGAGTACGAAACCGTCGGCGCTATAGCGCACTTTGTCGACGACCCCTTGGGTCCTCACCTTGAACCAAATGCCGTTCAAGTAGGTGCCCCCATCATTGGAGGGAGACACGAAGCCGAGGTTGATGGTGGCCGGGTTCTCGTCCGAATAGAGGACGATGCGTACCGACACCTCGCCCACCTGCCGGTCGTTGCCGTCGAAGGCGCGGGCGATGATGGTGCGCGGTCCGAGCACCGAGAACTGCGGCGTCACGGCATAGTCGGTGGCCTTGTCGCTCGATACGCCGAGCACGTACCCATTGGCGCTGTACACCACGTAGCGGGTCCCCGCGGGTACGCTGACCTGTAGCAGCGGGTTCTCCGGGTAGCTGCCGCCCTCCGTGATGCTCAAGAACTCCATACCGCCGTAGACGCCTTGGGCGAGGTCGCCTCCAGCTAGCGACGCTTCGTCTTCGGGCAAAGGGATCTGACAACCCACAGCCGAGAGGATGAGGCCTGAAACGATGCACCTGGTGACGGTTCGGCGGGCGGCAGCGCGGGGCATGGGGAACACCTCGTCGAAGAGCAGGTTGTGCAGCGAGGGCCGGGAGCGGCGTCTCTCTGTGTCGCACAAGGTAGAGGATGCTCGCACCTGCCCGCATTGGACGAATGTCCGAGGCTTGTCGAATTCTGGACGAGTGAGGGCTCATCCGGGGGGAAAGCCAAAACTCATCTTGAGTGCGCTGTACTCAGGATCGATGGAACCGTTGCGCGAACGAATGGTGAGCGGGGGCTCCTCGACGGCGCGATCAGGGAAGCCTGGGGGTAGGTCGACGGTTGCAGCTGCCAAATACAGCCGGAGACCGCTCCGCTCGGCCGGCACCCCTTCCTTAAAACATACCGGTCGCGTGCGAAGGAGAACGAGATCTGCCTCCACGAGGGCAGCGCGTACCTTGTCGTCGTGGACCGCTTGAAACACACAAGCGAACACGCCCCCTGGCGCCAAAATGCGCGCAGCGGTCTTCGCGTAGTCGTCGACGGCCCCGCGAGTCTCGAGACGCGCGCCCACCGCCTGTGGGTGCCCTGCGGGCAACGCGGCGCCCACCGCCCAGTAGGGGGGCGAGCCAGTGACGAGGTCGAAGAGCCCTTGGCCTTCGAACACAGCAGGGTCACGCAAGTCACCCAGCAGCGGGGTGAAGCGATGGGCGACGCCGTTGTAGCGCACGGACTTCTGCAACAGGCGCAAAGAGCGCTCCTGCGCCTCCACCGTGACGACGTGGCAACCGGGCAAACGCCACGCGACGGTGAGCGCGACGGAGCCGATGCCACTGCCAAGGTCGCAGTAGCGCTCCACCCGAGGAGCCCACTGGCTCGCGTACGACGCGCAGAGGACGTCGTCGGTGGAGAAGCGATGTCCGTCCCGGTACTGGAAGATGCGCCAGCGACCGGCGAGATGATCGAGGGTTTCCCCTTCTTCAACGTCGACGCCGCCAGGGGGAGTGGGACCGGGGTGGGCCCAGCCGCGAAAGAAGGTTCGCTCGTTCATGGGGGCATCCGTCCTGCGGAGGACGCTCTCGCGTCCGACGCGGCTCCTTAGACCACGCGTGAAGCCCTAGACAGGGCCTACCATGGGCGAAGTAGACAAATCGCGTTGGCGAGCCCCTGGCGGTGCAGCGTACTTCGTCCCGTACGGCAAAGAGATCTCCGTCACGTCGGCGACTTGAGCGCGCGTTCTCCAGTCTGTCATGCTCATCTGGTTGGGGGTAGAGCCACACCCCAGGAGGCAGAGGTGCTGATGAGATCGACTTTCGCTTTTCGCGCGGCCCTCCGCTCTTGCCTGCTGGTGGCCTTCGCAGCATCGATGGGCTGTGGCGAGACGCCCACCGGCGCGCCCACAGAGTGCATCTCGACGGAGCGCTTCTTTTCAGAGCGGGTGTGGAGCGCCTTCATGGCGAACAACTGCTTCGCTTGCCACAACGGGCAAGGCATGGCCCGTGACACCGACCTCGTGCTGCAGAGCCCGAACCAACCGGGGTTCCTTCAGGCGAACCTCAACATCGTCGAGAACATCGCGGGTCTCGAGCGAGACGGCGTCTCCGTGTTGCTGCTAAAGCCCTCGCTGCAGATCGATCACGGGGGAGGCAAAGCCATTGAGCAAGGCGGTGAGGAATACAAAGCTCTCGAAGAGCTTATCGGTCGTTTCAAAGCGCCGGTTGCTTGCGAGGAAGCGGCGACAGAAACCGGTATGGAAGACCTGCTCTACCTCGATGAGCGGGAGACCCTCCGCAAAGCTTCGCTGCTGCTCGTAGGACGATTGCCGACTTCGGAAGAGCTCACCCGAGTGATGGGCGGCGGTGACGCAGCCCTTGAGGAGGCGCTCGACGGCATGATGCAGGAGGCAGATTTCTATGTGCGCCTCAAGCAGATGTTCAACGACCTGCTGCTCACAGACCGATATTTGAATGGTAACCGCGCCGTGGATCTCCTCGATGGAAATGACTATCCCGAGCGGCGCTTTTACGAGAACCTCGACGAGGCCACCACCGAACCGGCCTATTACGACGCTTCACGCACCCATACGAACCGCTCGGTGGCGCGCGAGCCCCTCGAGCTCATCGCCCACGTCGTACGCAATGATAGGCCCTTTAGCGAGGTGCTCACGGCCGACTACACCATGCTCAACCCCTTCTCTGCCCGCGTGTACGGCGTCAGTGACGTGAATTTCGCGGACCCGTTGAACCCTGACGACTTCCAACCCGCGCGGGTCCCGGGCATCCCGCACGCGGGTGTGCTCACTTCGCCGATGTTCCTCAATCGCTTCCCGACGACCGCGACCAACCGCAATCGTCATCGCGCGCGCATGGTGTACCAGTTCTTCCTGGCTACCGACGTGCAACTGCTCGCCGAGCGACCCGTCGACCCATCATCGATCGTCGACCACAACCCCACCATGAACAATCCCCAGTGCACGGTGTGCCACGAGAACATCGACCCAGTGGCGGGCACCTTTCAGAACTGGGATGACAAAGGCCGCTATCGTCCCCCTGAGGAAGGCTGGTTCGCAGACATGCGTCCGCCGGGCTACCACGGGGAGAATGTGCCCGCGGCAGAGTGGGGCTCGAGCCGGTCGTGGCTTGGGCAGAAGATCGGTGCCGACCCCCTCTTCGCGCTGGCGGCAGTGCACAACCTCCACCGCGGGCTGACGGGGCAAGCCCCGCTGCGCGCACCCAGCGACATCGGCGATCCGAATTATTTCGCTGAGCTGTATGCCTACGAGACCCAAGACAAGGTGTTGCAGCAGATCGCCAAGCGTTTCGCGGACAGCGGGTACAATCTGAAGACCGCCATCAAGGGCGTGCTGCTCTCCCCTTATTTCCGCACCGACGAGGCCACCAAAGGGCAGCCAAACACGAGCCCCTTCGGCACCGCTCGGTTTCTCAGTCCTGAACTCCTCGATCGCAAAATCGAAGCCGTTCTCGGTTACCCCTGGGCGCGGGGCTGGGACAAACAGGGTTACTTGCTGCGCTCCGACGAGTTCATGATCTTTTACGGCGGCATCGACTCCGACACCATCACCCAGCGTCTCACCGAACCGAATGGATTGATGAGCGCCATCGCGCAGCGGATGGCCAATGAAATGGCATGCACCGCGGTATCGCGGGACTTCACCCTCGAGAAAGGGGCACGTCTTCTCTTCCCGCACGTCGAGCGGAGCTTCGAGCCCGAGGATGAGAATGGATTTGAAGTGCCCGGTGCCGTAGCGGCCATCACCGAGAATCTCCAGTGGTTGCACGAGCGGGTGTTGGGTGAATCGGTGGGACCAGACTCGGTGGAGGTCGAACGCGCGTTCGCTCTCTTCCTCGAGACTTGGCGCGAAGGCAAGGCGGGGATCCGCGATGACAGCATCGATGAGAACCTGCCATGGCAATGCCGCGCGGAGAAAGATTACTGGACCGACGAAGTCCTCTCTGACGAGAGAAAGGTCACCCGCGATGACCGGTACACGGTGCGCGCTTGGATGGCGGTCCTCAGCTTCCTCCTCACCGACTACCGCTTTCTGTTCGAGTAACCCGCTCTCTTTGGGCTCACCCGGGTTTGCGAGTGACCCTCGACGCTGGAGTCTACGATGTTCGAACGACGTGATTTCTTGAAGCTCGCTGGGCTCTGTGGGCTGTCCGTGTGCCTGCCGAGATCGCCGCTGCGCGCCCAAGAGAGCATTCTCTACGATGGACCTTTCTTTGTCCTCGTCAACGCCGGTGGTGGCTGGGACCCGACCAGCCTGTGTGATCCGAAGGGGAAGCTCAGCGACGATGAAGAGAACCCCATGAACCGGTCGTACTTCGCGACGGACATCGTGGAGGCGCATGGCATCCGTTACGCGCCGGTGGGGTACAACGATACTTTCTTTCAGCGGTTCGGTCCTGAACTGCTTGTCCTCAACGGCATCGACTCGGCGACCAACGGCCATGACTCGGGCTCGCGACACACCTGGAGTGGCAGACTCGCCGAGGGCTTTCCGTCATTCGGTGCCCTGGTGGCTGCGGCGAAGAGCCGGGCCTCGCCTATGGCTTACCTCTCGAATGGCGGCTACGATTTGACGATGGGGCTCGTGGCGCCGACGAGAAATGGCAACACGGGGGCATTGCAGCGCATCGCGTATCCCAATCGAATCGACACGAACAACGCTGACTCGCGGTATTTCACCGACGCGACCTATGAACGCATTCGCGCGGCGCAAGCCGCTCGACTCGACGAACAGCGGGCGGAGACAAAGCTACCCCGCAAGCGCCACGCCATGGACACGCTCTTCACCGCCCGCATCGGCGAGGGGGAAGTGCGGCGGCTCACCGATTTCTTGCCATCAGAACTCGACAACTCGAATAACCCCCTGAAACGGCAATCACAGCTCGCCATCGCGTCGTACAAGGCTGGCCTCAGCGTCAGTGTGAACCTGAGCATTGGCGGCTTCGACACCCACGGAAATCACGACCAAAATCACATTCCGCGTCTCTCGCTTCTGCTCGAAGGGGTGGAATACCTCCTCGACGAGGCCGAACGGCAGGGGGTGCGCGAGCGGGTGGTCGTCGCCGTGGGTTCCGACTTTGGCCGCACGCCGGGCTACAATGATTCGAACGGTAAAGACCACTGGTCGGTGACGTCGATGCTGTTGCTCGGCCCGGGAATCCGCGGCGGACGTACCATTGGCGCCACCGACGAGCGGCATAAACCTCTGAGCCTCGATCTGACGACCCTTCAGCCTTCTGACGCAGGGGAGCGCCTCAGCCCTGAGCATGTGCATGTGAACTTGCGACGCCTGGCCGGCATCGCGGAGCACGAGCTCGCGGCGCAGTTCCCGCTGGCGCTCGAGAGCGCGCCTGACCTGTTCTCGTAAGGCGCAGTCAGGCCTCGACGGTGCGCTTGCTGGGGAACCCTTGTCGGCTTGTGGAGGGGCATGGTGGGCGTGAGAGTCGGGGGTCACGCGCTGCCACGTGGAGACGTGCGGTGGCGAGGACGAGTGAGCTGCACCGAGTGAGGGGTGCCACGGCGCTCGCGAGCATTTCGTGGCTGTTCTCCTGCGGACTCCCGATAGGGGGCTGCATCTTCGAGAGCGCGATCTCCAACGAGCTCGCGGGCGCAGTACGGATCTCCTGTGAGGAAGACACCGACTGCCCTGCAGACTGGAGCTGCCGACGCGCCGTTGGGCTCTGTGCCCCTGGCGCGGAGGCGAACGGCGATGCCCCGCGACTTTTGGGGCAGCCTTCTCTCTCGTCGAGCGTGCTCAGGCTTGGGTCGACGACGACCCTCACCTTCACGGTCTCTGAATTGCTGCTGTCGCCGCCCGTGGTCTCCCTCGTGTTGCCGCAGCGACGGGCGTCGTTCACCCTCGTATCAGCGGAGGGCACGACCTTCGTCTTTGCCTATACAGCAGACGGCTCTGAGGCGAGCGGCACCCATCCCCTCGAGGTGGACCTCCTCGATCTCGAGGGGATCTCGACGGTGGGCCTCGCCGCCGGAAACCTCCGCTTCGATTTCGCCGCGCCGCAGATCGCCTCGGCGCGCGTGACGCCAGCGCGCGCCCGCGCCGGCCAGAGCGTCGAGATCGAGGTCGTCTTCGACAGCCCCCTACCCACCCCGCCAGAACTACAGCTCTCTCACGAGAGCGGCGCGCGCATCTCGGTAGCTCCGAGCCCCCCAAATGGCGCCAAGGTGTCCTTCACCTATGTGCCTACCGGAGAGGAACCGGAGGGCCGTTACGTGATGGAGTTGCAAGCTTGTGCCGATGAGGCCGGCAACGTCCTTGAGGCAACTCCCATCGGCGATGTTCTGCTCGACTTCAAGGCGCCTCAGATCTTGAGTGCCGTCGCGGCCCCCCTCTTGGCCCGCCCTGGCGTCATCGTCGCAGTGACCGTTGAACTCTCGGAGGAGTCGTCGACGCTGCCTCGGCTGGTCGGGAGTGGCTCCTCGTCCCTGCCCTTCGCACTCGCCTCTGTGCAAGGACGCACACTCGTGTTCACCCGAGCGATCACATCAGCCGACGAGGGAGAGTTTTCGCTGACCCTGCTCGACCTCGTCGATGAAGCTGGCAATGAAAGCGCAGAAATCGCGGCAGGTGCGTTCATGGTGGATGCCACCCCGCCGAGCCTGCTGTCTTTCGTGCACAATGCGACGACGTTGCGGCCCGACGAAATGCTTGAGCTCGAGCTGTGGGCCGATGAGCCACTGCAGTCAGCACCTGAGGTACGTCTCGGTGCTCATTCCTTGCCTTGGGAGCTGGAACAGGATGGTGAGGCCTACCGGCTCGTTTCGTCACTGTCGTCGATGCCTGCCGAAGGCGTGTTCCCCTTGACGGTGGAGCTCGTGGACGTCGCAGGAAATGTCACCTTGGGGGTCGAGGGCTCCATCACCGTCGACGGGATGCCCCCGAATCTCCTCGAGTTGACCTGCACCCCGACGGACGCACGCATCGGCAGCTATGTACTTTTGAGCGTCTCGGTCGATGAGCCGCTCGCCGCGCCCCCGGAGCTCTCATGGCAACCTGCAAACCCGGGCTTTGTGCTGACCGCGCGATCAGACCTACAATACACCTTCACCCTTCTCGTCGATGAGCAGACGCTCCTTGGCAACTACACCATCGAGGAGATCGCGCTGACCGACGACGCGGGCAACCCACAAGTGCTCGGCCCGGAGCAGGGCCTGCCCCCCGTCGATCTGTCTGTCGACTCCACTTTGCCCCGCATCCTCAACCTCACCACCGCACCACCGTCGCTTGGCCCTACCCCGGGACACGACACCCTCAACGTCACCTTCGACGTCTCCGAACCTCTGGTCGGTGCCGACTCCGTCAAGGTGCAGATAGGGAACCGTGCAGCTCCCTGTGCTGCGCCGTCACCCACCTCCCCGCACATCGTTTGTACCTACACGCTCGACGGGTCTGAGACCGAAGGCCTCTTGCCTCTGCGGGTCACCACCACCGACAAAAACGGCAACCAAGACGCGCAGAGCAGCTGGGTTCTGGTCGACAAAACGGCGCCTGCGATCTCTCCAGGCACAGTGAGTCTAAGGAAATTGCCCGGTGCATTGAATCCTTTGACGTCGGTGGACCGGGTCACCGATGGCACGACGGTGCAGCTGAGCTTCTTGCTGGATGACCCGGAGGCCGAGGTGTTGTCCGTGCATACAGCGCTGCATGACGAAACCTTCGCGCGGATTGCACGCGTAGGTGGCCTCTACACCTATGAGCGCAACTTCGACGGCGCCAGCGATGGAGAACGCCAAGTCATCGCGCGCGCTCGCGACGAAGCAGGTAACGAGGCGCAGGTCACCATTTCATTGCCCTCCCCGGGTCTCATCATCGACAGGACGCCGCCTTCGCCGCCCCATACCTCTACAGCTGAACTCGTGGTTTTCGAGCGGCGCCCCTGGGGCACAAGCGACACCGGGGGCGCTTCGACCATGACGCTGAGAGGAGAGGCGGACGCCGCGCCACCTGGATCCGTCATCATCGCAGGCACAACGAGCGATGTACTCGGCAGCGAGGTGGGGCGCGAGGTCGCGAGGGCAGACGGTTCCTTTGGACCGATCATCCTCGTCCCTCAAGATGCTCGCCAGCTCTTCGTGTTGAGTGTCGACGAGGCTGGCAATGCGTCAGCGTCTACTCCGGTGAACGAAGTCGTATGGACCATGTCGATGGGACGCAAAGAGGTGGGCTCCCGATTCGAGAACCCTCACCGCGCTCTGGCGAAGCGCGCGCTCGTGCAGCGGATCCGACAGCCCGAGCGAGCGGGGAGCGGTGTCTACGAAGTTGGCGCGACGTCACTCGCGGTCGCTGACGACGTCACCACAGAGATCCTCGGGGCGGGCACATTCCGCATGCAGGGACTCGACTACGGTCCTCCCGGCGAATTCCAGCACAGCCTGGCCTACGACACCTGGCATGGTCGCCTTGTGCGATTCGGTGGGCGCTCGTCTGGCAGCGCGGCCCTCTGGACGATGGAACCCGATTGGAAACTGCAGGTGCCCGTCGACGCCGCTGGCGACGGCAACCCCCCACTCATCGCCTATCCAGTGCTCGGTTTCGACGAGAAACGCGGTGTCGTCGTAATCTTCGGTGGCAATGACCCTCTCGGTGGTGGCGGCTATAGCGACACGTGGGAATTTGATGGCAGCGAATGGCGACTCATCACGCCGTTTGATCCCGAAGGCGACGGCAACCCTGGCTTCACGCGGCTGACCCGCCTCGTCTTCATGCCCAACCTTGGAAAGTTGGTGATGCCCTTCGGGGAGACGTCGACGGGCCGCAGCGAGGACGTTTGGGCCTATGACGGCTTCTCGTGGGAGCTGCTCGTTCCGACAGACCCAGAGGGCGACGGCAACCCGAAGCGGCGCTCTCAGCCTGCAGTCACCTACGACAACGCGAGAGAGCGCCTGGTGCTCTTCGGGGGCAATGTGGAGGGGAACTGGGTAAAGCAGCCTACTGGACCTGATCTATTCCTACCGGGCAATGACACCTGGGAATGGGATGGCGCAAGCTGGGAGCTCGTCGACGACGGCACGGCAGGCGCCACCCGTCGCGTATCGGCCACGCTGGCGTATGACCCCGAACGTCAAGTGTCGGTGCTCTTTGGCGGCAACACCGCCAACAGCTACGCAAGCATGACCGGCGAGGTATGGGAGTGGAATGGCACTCTATGGACACAGGTCTTCCCGAATGTAGCGAGCCCGCAGGACCAGCCGCCCCTCTTAAATCAGCCTTCTATGGTCTTCGACCCAGGCATCGGCGAGGTGGTGCTGCACGGCGGACAGCGCACCGATTTCACCAGTGAGAAGGGCACATGGGTGTACGACGGCCATCGCTTCGCGCGCTACGAGCCCCTCGACCCCGAGAACGACAATGACCCTCCACGCCTCTTTGATTTCAGCGCCACAGCCTTCAAGAATGGCAGTGTCGTGGTGTTTGGCGGCCGAGACAACGGCAACAGCGGCGCGTACCAAGACGCCACTTGGATCTATGAGGGACAGAGCTGGCGCAAGCTCGACGTCGCTGTGGCGCCGAGCCCCCGCACTTTCGCCACCATGGCCTACGACTCTTCTCGTGAGGTGATCGTGCTCTTCGGCGGTGGCGGCGCCGATGGTGCGGGTCTCATGGACACTTGGGAGCTGAGCGAATCGGGTGGGGGCTATACGTGGACGAACACTCACGCAGGCGATCCAGCGAGCAGGCCCCCCGGCGTCTTCAGAGCCGCAGCTACCTACGATCCCATCCGCGACTGCGTGTTTCTCTTCGGGGGCGACACCAGCAGCACGCGCTACAAGGAGACGTGGCGCTACGATGCGAGTAACGCCACCTGGAGCCAGATCGTGCCCACCGATGACGAGGGCGATGGCAATCCGCTGGAGCGGAGCGGCCACGTTTTCGCTTTCGACCCCACCCTCGGCGAGAGCGTGCTCTACGGGGGAAATCGCTGGAATGGAACGGCGTGGGAGCCCCGCGACGACACGTGGTCGTTCGATGGCATTCGGTGGAGAGTCATCGAGAGTGAGGAGCGACCGGGAGGCCGCATCTACGCGACGCTCGGCGTAGACTCAAGACGGAACCGCCTGCTGCTGTTTGCAGGGCAAGGAAGAGCCGACGACGGGGCACAGGAGCGGCTCTCTGACCTGTGGTCGTTTGCAGCCGGGCAGTGGCGACCCCTCGACGTCGTTTATCCCGATGGCGCGGCGCAGGTCACGGCCCAGAGTTCGTCGCAGGGTGCATTCAGCCCGACCCTCGACCGCCTTGTGAAGCTCGAAGGATGGGGGGCCTTAGGCATTCGCAACGCAACGTGGCTCTACGACGACGGCGCGGAGAGCCCCCCTGCCCTCTCCTTCGAGGTGGCCACCCTCGGCAGCGGCGTCGACGAAGGCTACTTACAGTGGGCAGTAGCACGCGTCTGGGCCGGCGCCACAGGCGAAATCGACCTCGCTCCGGTGCATGGTGTGGACGTCAGCGTTTGGATCGGCACGCAGTGGTCGACGCTCGCCACCTCGGAAGCTTCCAGCGATGCACCAGCGCTCGTCGAAGTAGAAGTCCGCGATTCAGAGGTTCTCGAACTCATCCGCACCGGTCAGGCTGTCTTTACCGTCGCGGCGCGCGGTCGCAACGGCCGGCTCGCTCCGGCCAAGCTGACCGTCGACGGCTTCGAGCTCGACGTGCGTTACGACGCTCCGTAGCGCTGTTCGGGGGTCCACATAGAGGTTATGCCGACGTCACTTGGCCGAGGTGACGAGGTTCGTCGCAGTGACGCGAGCCCGCTTCCCGCGAACTGCGCTGCTTCAGCTCTGGC
>JBMTAX010000037.1:0-12566 GCA_049429145.1 Myxococcota bacterium | reverse complement strand
CCCGCCTGGGCCAGCGACGACGAGATCCTGGTGCCGGAGGACGCGCCCATCGAGGTGAATAGCGATTCGGAGAGCGCTGTCTCGCCGAGCCCCCCGCAGTCGGACCTGGGCACAACGGACGCGACCGATCGATTGGTGGTCCTGCTGCGGAGTCACGACAGCTTCAAGGTTCGCACGACCGTAGCGGTGTCTCTCGGCCGTATGGGCGACGCGCGTGCTTCGGCGGCGCTGGCACAGGCCCTAACGCTCGACCCGCACTATGCGGTTCGTGCTGGCTGCGCGTCGGCCCTCGGGCGCATTGGCGACGGCGCGGCCATACATCCGCTACTGCGCGCCCTGGCCGACATCGATCCGATCGTTCGCGCAGAGGCCGGGACTGCGCTGCGGGCATTTCACACCGAGCGATACCTGGTTTTTTTTCAAGAAGCCGTGACCTCGCCGCACGCGGCGGAACGGCGGGCGGCGGTACAAGCCTTCGGCGCGAATCTCCTCTCGGCTCCCGAGAGGGGTGCAACAGTCGTATTGGAGGCGCTCGCTGATGAGGACGGTGACGTCCGCGCCGAGGCAACGAGGGCCATCGAGGGGCTGACCCGCTCGGCGCGCGCGCAGATGCTGCAGAACGCGCTGGGCCACAAGCGCAGCACCGTGCGGGCAGCGGGAGGGCGCCTTCTGGCCCGCTGGCCTGACCCAGAAGCCGTACCGACGTTACTGGAGGCGATCTGTCGCTCAGAGGAGCCGACCGAGGTACGTGACGCCCTGCGCGAAGCGGTAAGAGCCCACCGGGAGTTTCTGGAGGTGGGCGCGCTGCTCGTCCGTGCGGGAGACCCTGCCCTCGGCAGTAGTGAAGACCGATTGGAAGCCCTGTCGGTAGTCGGGGCTTTCGGGGGACAATCGGCGGAACGCGTGTTGCGCAGTGCCCTCGGGGACCGTGATGTGCGGGTTCGCTCTCGGGCGGCACGCGCGGCAGGAGACCTCGACGGCGACAGTGCGAGGGCCTTGCTCGGTGCCGCGTTGGCGCAGGAACAAGACGCGCGGGTGAAGCGCCAGATGGAGCTCGTGCTTCGGACCATCCGCTAGGGCCGGGAACGCGCGGGGCATGTGTTGCCACGACGCTGTAGCCAAACAGGGGGCACCGTCGGCCTTGCGTCCTGGCCTGAGAGGCTGCAAGGTCTGCTCCATGAACATGGTCTCGGATCGCTCTCGTGTGCTTGTCACTGTCACCGGCAAAGACACGCCCGGCATCACCGCAGCGCTGACATCGATCATCGCCACGAACGACGCTGAACTCCTCGACATCGAACAGGTCGTGGTGCAAGGGCGCCTCACCCTTTGTCTGCTGCTCTCCCTCGATAAGCAACGACACCGCGGGGACCCGGTGCTGAAAGACCTGTTGTTCACAGCGAAGGACATGGGTCTGGAGCTCGACTTCCAAGTCCTCCCCGACGAAGACACGAGCGTCTTCCCGCGACGCCACCAGTTCGCAGTGACCATCTTCGGCGACCGCGTCGGGGCAGAAGACCTGGGACGGGTGGCGGAGGTACTCGCGCGACATCAAGCCAACATCGACCGCATCCTCAGGCTGGCTGGCGACCCACTCTCCAGCGTGGAGTTCGTCGTCAGTCTCGCGGGGGGGCAACGCAAAGATCGAGAGCTGCGCGGTGACTTGCTCGTTGCCACAAGCGGACGCCCTGTGGACATCGCGGTGCAACGCGAAAACCTCTCGCGCCGCAGCAAGAGACTCGTCGTCATGGACATGGATTCCACCCTGATCCAGATGGAGATCATCGACGAAATGGCGCGGCTGCATGGCGTGGCGACCGAGGTGTCCTCGATCACGCACCGGGCGATGAATGGAGAACTCAACTTCGAGGAGAGCCTTCAGGCGAGGGTCGGCCTGCTCGCGGGGCTCGCGTACAGCGATTGTCAAAAACTCGCGCTCGACCTCCCCCTCTCCGAAGGGGCTGAGCGCTTGCTGCGAGTCCTCAAGACGCTTGGCTATCGCACAGGCGTCATTTCTGGAGGGTTTACCTTTGCCGCCGACGCGCTGAAGCGTCGACTCGGGCTCGATTACGCATACGCAAACCAGCTGGAGATTGAGAACGGGAAGCTCACGGGCAAAGTGCGGGGGCCAATCGTCGGACCGCAGCGCAAAAGCGATCTCCTCGATGTCATCGCGCAGCTAGTAGGGTTCTCCCTCGAGCAGACCATCGCCATCGGTGACGGCGCCAATGACCTTGCTATGCTGGAACGTGCCGGTCTGGGGATCGCCTTCCACGCAAAGCCCAAACTGCGAGAGGCCGCCGACACCTCGGTGAGCGCGGGTGGTCTCGACCGTATTCTTTATCTGCTCGGCCTTTCTCAGCAGGAGGTCAGCGAGCTGTTGGGGGAGACAGCCGAGGCGGCCTAACAGACAGATCTGGAAGCTCTGTCGTTATGTTTGTCACCTCCCTCGTGCGCCGTCTGTTGTCCGGCCGATAGCCATCGCGTTTGCCATCACGGCCACCCGGCTGTTGGGGAGTCCTTCTGCTCGCGCTTCCGCAGAGCGAGCGGACTTGGGTGCCTCGGGTGTCCAACCCCTTGCCGATCCACGCCCAGGGTGAGAGACCCCGGCGCCCGACGACAGAGGAGGCACGAAATGATCCGGTTGAAGAGCTATTTGTGCGGCGAGTGGCGAGATGGCGACGGGGAAGGCACCCCACTCTTCGACCCCACAAGCGGAGAGGTCATTGCGACTGCATCCACCGCTGGGCTCGACTTTCGGGCTGCTTGTGAGTACGCGCGCACCGTTGGGGGACCCGCGTTGAGGGCCATGTCCTTCGCGGAGCGAGGGCAAATGCTGAAAGCTCTCTCCGTGGCCCTCCACGAGGCCCGCGAGGATTTCATCGAGGTTTCGCGCGTGAGTGGTGGCACCACTCGCAAAGACGCGAAGTTCGACATCGACGGCGCAAGCGGTACCTTGGGCGCGTACGCTCATTTTGCCAAAGGTTTGGGTGACCAGCGCGTGCTCATCGACGGAGAGGGCGAGCAGCTGATGCGCTCCGCTCGGTTCTACGGCTACCACGTCAAGACCGCCCGACGCGGCGTGGCCGTACACATCAACGCATTCAATTTCCCAGCGTGGGGTCTGGCCGAAAAAGCCGCCGCGGCCCTCCTCGCTGGCATGCCGGTGATCTCGAAGCCCGCGACGAGCACCGCGCTGCTGGCTTTCCGCGTGATGGAGAAGCTCGTCGACAGCGGCGTGCTCCCCCCGGGGGCTCTGCAGTTCGTGGCGGGCTCCCCCGGAGATCTGCTCGATCACCTCGACGTGCAAGACGTGTTGGCGTTTACCGGCAGCGCGGACACTGCAGCGAAGCTTCGCAAGACGAAAGCAGTGCTCGAACTCTCCGTGCCGCTAAACGTCGAGGCCGACAGCCTCAACGCCACTGTGCTCGGTCCCGACGTCGATAGCGATGGTGACCTCTACAACACGTTCTTGAAGCACGTGGTGTTGGAGATGACGCAAAAGGCGGGACAGAAATGCACCGCGACTCGTCGCATCTTCGTCCCACGCGCGAAGATCGACGAGGTGGAGCAGGAGTTGAGAGACGCGTTGGCGGCGGTGCGGGTGGGCGATCCTGGGCGTGACGACGTCACCATGGGTCCCCTCGCGACCCGCCAACAGCTCGAAGACGCCCGCAATGGTGTGCGCACTTTGGTAGAGGCCGGGGCGCGCGTCGTCTTCGGGTCCGTTGACGACGTGGAATTACTTGGCGCCGATGGTGGGCGCGGCTTCTTCTTCGGCCCCATGCTGCTTCGTGCCGATGCTCCATCATCGGCGAAAGCCGTGCATGCGCTGGAGGTCTTCGGTCCGGTGGCCACCCTCATGCCCTACGACTCCATCGAAGAAGCGGTCGACCTCGTCGCCCGTGGCGGTGGGGGCCTGGTGTGCTCTGCATACAGCGATGACAAAGACGCGATCGAGGCCCTCGTGCTCGGTCTCGCGCCGTACCATGGGCGCGTACTGCTCGGTGGGTCGAAGGTCGCCGACCAGATGATTCATCCCGGGATGGCGCTACCCAACTGCCTGCATGGTGGTCCTGGTCGCGCAGGGGGCGGAGAGGAGTTGGGCGGCCTGCGGGGGCTGGACCTCTACCTCCAGAGAACGAGTGTACAGGGCGACCGTGGGGTGCTCGAGCGAGTCTTCGGCTTGCGCGCTTGATTCGCTGCGCGGTGCCCTCAGCCGCGCTGACACTCGATCCATACGCGCCCCAGCTCGGGGCGACCGGAAGGTGCGGTCGCCCCGTCGTCGCTATGGGTCAGCGGAAGATCTCGCGGGCGATGATGACCCGTTGGATCTGGCTTGTACCCTCGTAGATTTGGAAGATTTTCGCGTCACGCATCAGTTTCTCGACCGGATACTCGCGGTTAAATCCGTTCCCCCCAAAGACCTGGACGGCATCCGTGGCGACCCGCATGGCGGTGTCGGCGGCGAATCGTTTTGCGTAAGCCGCGAAGAGCGTGTTTCGACGTCCCTGATCGATCTCATACGCCGCTTTCCACACCAATAATCGGGCGGCCTCGACGTCGCTGGCCATGTCGGCGATCATAAAGGAAACCCCCTGGTGGTTCGCGATCGGCCCGCCGAAGGTCTTCCGCTCTTTCGCGTACGCGATGGCGTGCTCCATGGCCGCGCGTCCCAGCCCAACCGCGCCAGCGCTGACGAGGGGACGCGTGTGATCGAACGCGCTCATGGCGATGCGGAAGCCGTCGCCCTCCTGGCCGAGCAGGTTGGCGGCGGGAACCTCGACGTCCTCAAAGGTCACTGCGCGCGTGTCTGATGCGCGCTGCCCCATGTTGTCTTCTTTCTTCCCTATGGTGAGCCCCGCGGCGTCGGCGTCGACCACGAACCCGCTCATGCCTTTGTGGCCCGCGTCTTTATCGGTCTTGGCGAGCACAAAGAACCAACGGGCGTGCCCTGCCCCTGTGATCCACATCTTCTGCCCATTCAGGACATAGGAATCCCCACGCCGCACGGCGGTCGTCTTGATTCCCGCGACATCAGAGCCCGCACCGGGTTCCGTCACCGCGTAGGAGCACATGTGGTGCTCGCCAGCGAAGGGAGTGAGGTATTTCTTCTTTTGTGCCTCATTGCCCGCGACGATAACGGGAACCTGGGCCAAGGTATTCGCCGTAATAGCTGTCGCCACCCCTGTACAGCCCCAACCGAGTTCCTCCTCGAGGAGCACACCATCGAGTGTGCCGAGGCCGAGGCCGCCGTACTCGCTGGGGATGTGCGCGTTCATCAGCCCGAGCTCCCACGCCTTGGCCATGATCTCCACAGGGAATTCACCGCGTTCGTCGTAGTGACGGGCCTGGGGGCGTATTTCCTGTGCTGCGAAGTCGTGCGCCAAGTCACGTAGCTGCCGTTGCTCATCCGTCAGGTCGAAAGCGATCATGGATACTCCTGGAAGGTTGCGAGGAGCCTACCCTGCCGGCTGAGGGTTCCACCACGTCGCCGAGGCGTGAACCGCCTACCCTCGCAGGTTCACGGGGCGCTATCGTAGGAGAACCCATCGCCAGGAGGTCCCGTTGCGCTCCAGTCCGATGCTCTGTCTCACCATCGCGATCGTCCTGCCATGCCTCGGGGCGTGTCCAAACGACGGCCCGTCCATCAGGGAAGAGTGGGTGGAGGAAGTCGGCGGGGGTCCCAAGCGCCAACTCGACGCCGTGAAGGGGAGCCTCGAGAACTCGGCGCAGCGACGTCAAGAACGACTTGAGCCCGTCGAGTAGCGCCTGAGATGCAAAAACCGCAACGGGCCGATAGCGAAACCATCAAGCGCCCTATTCGGTTAAGCCGCGCGGCGACCGGGTTGCGGGCGCAGCGGGCAGAGGGCTCGGCAGCGCAACGGGCGGAATCCGCTCGTAGATATAAGCAGGTACCCGCCCCCAAGAGCAAAGCAGAGCCAGACTCTTCAAGAGCCTAAAGGCGTCATCCTCGAGGGGATGATTCAGCACAATCACCCGCAGCCCGATGGGGCCTGCGCGAAGATGCGCCGTGACCCGTTCCCGGGTGTCGGCAGAGAAACACGTCCACGCGGCGTACACATGGGTTACCCCCTCAAGCCTGACCGATTCGGCGAGCCCCACACGAATCTCGGCACCGACCGCCGCCAGGGGTTCGCGCGCAGCCAACACGTGTGCCTCAAGAAGGTCGATGCCCTCTGCCTGCGCCCCAAGAAGCCGAGCAGCGAGCAGCACTCGTCCCCTGCCGCACCCGAGATCGATCATCCTTGAGGTCTCGTCGACCCCGGCGGCGCGCAGTACACGCAAAGCTGTGACGACGGGTGTTTCGCCATAGGTCAGCTCGATCATGGACTTGTGGAAACGCCTTGCGTCCTGCCGCTTGTCGAAGCTGCCGTCGCTCCACGGGGTGCGCGAGAAAGCGGTGGCCCACAACCGCACAAACGCCAGCAGATATCGCGGATACGGCAACAATCGGATCAGATCGATCCAGCGCAGCAGCGCGCCCAGTGAGAAAAGGCCTGCCAGTACGAGGGGCAGCAAGGGGCCCGAACCACCGCTGCTTCGGCCCCGAAAAGGGCTTGAGGAAGGTGGCATGGCGACGACCCCGACGCGGCGGAGAGAGAGCTGCCGTGTAAGCAGCCGTAATAAAAAGCCGACGCGGCCCCACGGGCTACGTCGGCTTCATACTAGGAGGGCCAAACCTCTCCTGGCTACTCTCAGGACTGCGGGTCGCTGCTGGCAGGCTGTTCACTGCCCACGAGCTCGATCTGACTGAGAACCGTGTTGTCGCCGCGGCGAATGCGCACCTTGGTGACACGGGTGTATCCGCCCGGGGTCGACGCGTAGCGTGGCGCGATATCGTCGAAGAGCTTCTTCAACACCTCTTGGTCGCGGATCTTGCGATTCGCGAGCCGGCGAGCGTGAAGGTCTCCACGCTTCGCGAGGGTGATGAGGCGCTCCGCGTAGCCGCGTAGTTCCAACGCCTTCGGGTGGGTCGTCTCAATGCGCTCGTGGGTAAAGAGCGCCTCCGCCAGGTTCTTGAACAGCGCCGAGCGGTGTGAGGCGGTGCGGTTCAGCTTGCGGCCCTTATTCTTGTGACGCATGGCCGTTTCCTCTCCAACAGGACTCTAAAAATCCAGAAACCAGGGAAGGGAGCCACCCTCACAAGGGCGGCCCCTGAAAAGTTCAGGCACCCGCCTGCTCGCCGTCAGCATCCCGCTCCGCGGGAGCCTTCGGGGGCCAGTTGTCGAGCTTCATGCCGAGGCTGAGCCCCATCTCCTGCAGGATCTCTTTGATCTCCTTCAGGGACTTGCGGCCGAAGTTCTTCGTGCGAAGCATCTCGCTCTCGCTCTTTTGCACGAGGTCGCCGATGTAGCGGATATTGGCGTTCTGCAGGCAGTTGGCCGACCGTACGCTGAGCTCGAGCTCGTCGACGGAGCGCAACAGGTTTTCGTTGACGCGCTCTTCGCGAATCTCGGGCTCGGGGAGCTCGGGTTCAACTTCCTCAGAGAAGTTGATGAAGATGGCGACCTGCTCCTTGAGAATCTTCGCCGCGATTCCGACGGCGTCCTCGGGGGAGACCGAGCCATTCGTCCACACCTCTAGGGTGAGCTTGTCGTAGTCTGTGACCTGCCCGACGCGCGCATGGGTGACGTTGTAGTTCACCTTGCGGATTGGGCTGAAGAGAGCGTCCATGGGGATGGTGCCCACTGATTGACCCTCTTGACGGAACTGGCTCGCGGGGACGTACCCGCGGCCACGCTTTACGGTCAGCTCGGCCTTAAACGTTCCGCCCTCAGCGACCGTACAGATGTGCTGGTCGGGGTTGAGAATCTCGACGGTACCATCGTGCTGGATGTGCCGAGCCTTCACGACCGCCGGTCCCTGGATGTCGAGCCGAACCGTCTTTTGGTCGCCGGAGTGCATCTTGATGTGCACATCTTTGAGGTTCAGCACGATGTCCGTGACGTCTTCTTTGACGTCGGGAAGGGCCATGAATTCGTGCAGGGCACCTTCGATCTTGGCAGCCGTGATCGCCGAGCCTTGCAGCGACGAGAGCAGCAAACGACGCAGGCTGTTGCCGAGGGTCTGGCCGTAGCCGCGCTCGAGTGGCTCAGCCACGAACTTGCCGTAGTAATCGGTGAGCGACTCCCGCTCCACGACGATGTTTTTCGGACGAATGAGGTCTCGCCAATTGCGGTACAGGGACATGTCCACTCCGAGTTCGGCCTGCGACCGGGCAGGACCGAGGTTGCAGCCCCAACCCAAACACGGCGTCATGCCGAGCTTCATTGGGACAGCAAGAAGAAAGCCGGGAGCGTCTCAGCTCCCAGCGTGGTCAGACGCGGCGGCGCTTGGGCGGGCGGCAGCCGTTGTGGGGAACAGGGGTGACGTCGCGGATGAGCGACACTTTCAAGCCGCTGTTCGCCACGGCCCGAAGCGCGGATTCACGTCCGGCGCCAGGCCCCTTGACCCGCACTTCCACCGACTTCATGCCGTGGTCCATGGCCTTGCGACATGCGTCCTCGGCCGAGACCTGCGCGGCAAAGGGGGTCGATTTGCGGGAACCCTTGAATCCACGAGTGCCACAGGTTGACCAGGAAACAGCGTTCCCCTGCGTGTCTGTGATCGTGATGATGGTATTGTTGAAGGACGCGTAGATATGGGCGATTCCCATCGCCACGTTTTTCTTGACGCGCTTCTTACCCTTCTGCGTTGCCATCTGCTTTTACTCTCGATGTGTGAGGGGGGTGCTTATCGCGAAAGACGGTCGGAAGCTCAGCGCTTCTTGGTGATCGCCTTGCGCGGTCCCTTGCGCGTACGCGCGTTCGTGTGGGTGCGCTGACCGCGGCAGGGCAAGCCCTTGCGGTGACGAAGACCGCGGTAGCAGCCAAGGTCCATCAGACGCTTGATGTTCATCGACAGCTCACGACGAAGGTCACCCTCGACCTTGTAGGTCGTGTCGAGGACATCACGAATGCGGGCAACCTCGTCTTCACCGAGGTCATCACTCCGCTTGTTCGGATCGATGTTGGCCTTCTCGAGCACCTTCCCAGCGGTGAAGGGTCCGATGCCGAAAATATAGGTGAGCGCGATGCTCATCTTCTTGTTGCGCGGAAGGTCCACGCCAGCGATGCGTGCCACGAATCCTCCAGAACCCCGGGCACGAAGTGCCCAAACAAAATCTCGACAGCCAACGAGACCGTCGCAGAAGTGAAAGGCGCAGAGGAGTGAGCCGTACTCATCGAGAGTATAGCTCGGGAAGCCTGGCGCTCCACCCGCGACTGCGGATCTCCTCGCGCCTCATGGTGACCCCTAGGGGTCGCAGATCAACCCTGACGCTGCTTGTGCTTCGGGTTGTCGCAAATAACCCGCACGACGCCCTTGCGGAGAATGACTTTGCACTTGTCGCAGATGGGCTTAACGGACGCGCGAACCTTCATGACGATCTCACTACGGGATGATCCCGGCTGGTACCCGGCACTAAGCAGGGAGAGCGCGGTATACCGCTCAGTCCTGGAAATGCAACCGCGAAAGTGTGCCGAGGTAGGAGATCCCGTCGTAGGAGTCGCTAACCCCCTAAGTAGAAAGCGAATATCCACCGGGAGGAGCGACGATGGTGCGATTGCGCCCTGCGTGTTTCGCTCGGTACAACGCCTCGTCGGCTGCCTGTACGAGATCTTGCGGGGTATCACACAGGTTGGTCACGAGCGTCGCGACGCCAATGGAGACAGTGACAGGCACGCGCACCCCGTGGTGTTCGAAGCGATGCTGCTCGATGGCAACACGTAGGCGCTCAGCGACCAGCTGCGCACCCTCTGCAGGTGTGCCGCGTAACATGACGGTGAGCTCCTCACCGCCATACCGCGACACGACGTCTTCCACGCGGACACCGTCCTTCAGGATCTTGACCACCTCGCGCAACACGTGATCTCCAGCGGGGTGGCCGAACGTATCGTTGACCCCTTTGAAGTGGTCGAGGTCTACGAAGAGGAGCGCGAGGTCTTGGGCGTGCCTTCGCGCGTAGGAGCACTCCGCGCGGAGGCGATGCACAAAGAAACGTCGGTTATACGCGCCTGTGGTCGAATCTGTGGTCAGGGACTCCAGCAATCTCTCTTGGAACTGTTCCTCTACCTCGTCCTGCAGCACAAACTTGAGCAAGACGTTGGAGCCAAGGGCGATGCGGTCGCCCTCCTGCAAGAGGCGCTCTGTCACAGGTGTACCGTTAACGAGGACACCGTTCTTGGAGCCGAGGTCACGCAACAGAAAACCACCTTCGTGCGGAATGACCTCACAGTGCCGCCTCGAGAGCCCGTGATCGTCGAGACTCACTTCTACGTCAGCGGCACGGCCGATCACCGCAGCGTTCGACGCCAATGTGTAACTTTCCCCCACGCGGGGCCCGGCCATCATGAGGAGCGATGCCCGGCGGCCGCCGCCGTCGGTCTTTGGGAGCGAGAGCACACTGATCACCGGCGTCTCGTCGGCCCAGTTTGCACTCGGCGGGCGCTCACTGGCGCGACCAACGGCCTGTGCGAAGGCATAGCCTGCGGCGAAGTCTGCCACCCGATTGGCCCTGGTCATCACCCCCAACGAACTCAGGTCGTCGGGGAGCGTCGTGGGGAACCCGAGCCGCGTCCCCCGCTCGTGCACGAACAAAATGACGTCATCGGATTCACGCTTGTCGACGCCAGCTCTCTCGAGGTGCTCCTGTAGGAACACCAGCGACAGGGGCTCGGTGGACTTCACTCCCAGGCATTGCTCCGCCAACAGCTCCGCCGTCGAAGCCACGTCCAACGCAGGACCGAGATCCGCGGAGCGCAGCGCAGCGGTAACGAGATCAAGAAAGGCCGCACGCACAATGTCGTTTTCGCCACTGGCAACCATACCGGTGGAAAGTAAGCGAGGTTACTTGCGCGAGGGAAGGCCGAATGACCGAAAATGACAAGTTGTCTCAGGAAATTGTCAAACACCCGACTACGAGGGGGTGTCGGTCGACGCAGGACAGAGTATCAAGAGGTTTGGTACGCCATGAGTCGGGCAGCCAGTCACGAACTCAACCCAGAGCGCCGATGGCTTTTCGTAGGGCCCCGAAGACTTCCTCGGGTGCCTTTGTTCCGTCGATGGCACGAAGGAGTCCCAGGGACGCATAATGCGACTTCAGCGGCGACGTCTGTGAATGAAACGCGTCGAGGCGTTTTTGTATCGTTTCGGGCTGATCATCCTCACGATGTACCAACGGACCGCCGCATAGATCGCAGCACCCTTCGCGCTTGGGTGGCAGATGCTCGAGGTGGTAGACGCTCCCATCCTGGGGGCACGAACGTCGGGCAGCGAGACGAGACACAATCTGCTCGTCAGGGACCTCGATGCTCAGTACCACGTCGATGGCAAGCCCGCGTGCAGCAAGCATTTGCTGCAGCGCTTCCGCCTGAGGAATGGTTCGAGGGAACCCATCGAGGAGAAAACCAGCGGCGGTATCGGTCTCGCCGATTCGCTCCGCGATGAGGCCGACCACCACCTCATCTGGGACGAGTTTTCCCTGATCCATGTACGTTGCGGCCTCGACGCCCAAAGGAGTGCCGGCCCGCCGAGCAGACCGGAGCATGTCCCCGGTCGAGAGCTGCGGCAGCAGAAACGCCGCCTCGAGTTGCTTGGCCTGGGTACCCTTGCCTGCCCCAGGAGGCCCGAAAAGAATGATCCTCATTGCCGCTGGACCCCTTTCTAGGCACCCCCAAGGGGTTCAAACCCCTGCAGGCGCAAGCGACTCGGAGAGCAGTCTTGCGACCAACTCCTCAACCGATGACCGGCATGGGCTCGCCAGTGGTAGGCGCCGTCCCGGTCCTTGCCCGGCCTTTGATGCGAGGACCCTTCGGACCCGCGAAACCATCATAGTGCCGGGTGATCAGATGCCCCTCGATCTGCTGCGCTGTATCCAGCGCGACACCGACAACGATCAGCAGGCCTGTACCACCGAAATAAAAGGGAACCTGGTTCGACACAGCTGCCTGGATCAGGTTGGGCAACAAACAGATGCCAGTGAGGTACACCGCCCCGGCAAAAGTCATTCGAGTCAAGACACGGTCGATATAGTCAGCCGTGGCTCGCCCTGGGCGAATCCCGGGAACGAAACCACCAAACTTCTTGAGATTGTCAGCCACGTCGACGGGATTGAAGACCATGGCGGTGTAGAAGAACGCGAAGAAAATGATCAGCAATGCAAAGGCCGTGTTGTACAGCCAAGTCCCCGGCATGAGCGCTTGGTTCACAGACTGCATCCAATCAGCCTCTACCAATGAAGCCGCCGTCGCGGGGAACATCAAAATGGAAGACGCGAAGATCGGAGGAATGACGCCCGAGGTGTTGACCTTCAGGGGCAGATGAGTGGCCTGCCCGCCGTACTGCTTGTTGCCTACGACACGCTTCGCGTACTGAACCGGAATGCGACGCTGTCCGCGCTCGATGAAGACGATGGACGCAATGACCGCGACCATGACGGTGACGAGCAGAAGGATCTCGAAAGGCTGGTAGGTACCTTCCTTGAGACCGATGATGGTGGAATA
>JBMTAX010000036.1:0-13045 GCA_049429145.1 Myxococcota bacterium | reverse complement strand
CCAGCCGCCGCCACCAGAGGCACCTCCGGAGCCCGTGCCCCTCGTGACGGGCGTCTCGATGAACTCGACCGTGGAAGGCAGCGGCGGGCCTAGCATGCGGGTGGGAAACACCACCTTTGGCGACCCAAACAAAGAGAAGTTCACAAAGCCCGAGGATGTGAAGGCCTACACAGGCGGCAGTGAAAACTTCGCCCCGGTACGCACTGCCAACATCTCATCGGCCGCCAGGGTGCTCCGCAAATACCCAGTGAAGTACCCCCGCCAGCTGCGCGAGGAGGGCATCGAAGGAGAGGTGGTCCTCAAGGTGCAGGTGACGAAGCAAGGAAAGACCCGCAAGGTGAAGCTGGTCAAAGGGCTCCACCCGGTGCTCGACAACCTGTCCATGCAAGCCCTCGAGCGCTACGAGTGGGAACCCGCACAGGTCGACGGGACGGCCGTGGACAGCGTCGTCACCTATCGGGTGACTTGGCAGTTGTACGACTGACGACGCGAGCGCAGACGCTGATGTCCCTGCCGCGAGGGCTCTGCCTGGCGAAATGCTCGGTAACAAGGCCCGCTGGCGCTTGACCTCGTCGAAGATAGAACCCCCATGAGGCTGGCGACGTCAATCCAAAGCGAATCGTGCCGCGAACCGGAAGTCTTGTGCTTTCGTAGGTGGTCGTCTGCCATGGTGCGTGCTAAGGGTGCCGCGGTCACGACCGTGTTGAGAGGGCGTGCGGAGGGCATGAGAAATGAGCTACGTCGTCACTGACAACTGCATGGATTGTCGCTTCACCGATTGCGTCGCGGTCTGTCCCGTCGAGTGTTTCCACGGGGACGAGCGCATGCTCTACATCGACCCCGATGAGTGCATCGATTGCGGGGCGTGCGAGCCCGAGTGCCCGGTAAGCGCGATCTACGAAGACGGCCAGGTGCCTGCCGACAAGAAGCAGTGGATCCAGATCAACGCCAACAAAGCGCCGGGGCTCCCCTCGATCACCGACAAGCAAGATCCCTTGCCGACGGCCGAAGAGAAGAAGAAGCAATTGGGCCTCTGAAAAGGCCGCTCTCCCGGGTGGGCGGGGGTGCTCCATCTGATGGCGAATCACCCGGCCGACGCCGGGTGTTTCATTTTCGGAAAGATGGGCTGACCACGAAGGAGCTGATCGCCTCGTGGTTGCGTGCCACGTCGACACCTCGACGACGTGTCATCGACGGCTCAAGCTGTACCTGCGTGAATGAGCAGAGCGCGTAGGGGGATTCTCTCCGCAGGCCCAGGCAGTCCCTGCTGGATGCGAAAACGCTGTTCGACGACGAGCAGCAAGGCCGCCAGCCGCTCTCCGTCGAGGATATCCTCCGGTACCGCATCGCGCTCGCGAAAGTTCAGCTCGCACACCGACACATTGTCGAGCACGCGCAGCGACGTGCGTGAGCGTTCCGGATCGTCGCTGGTCGACATGCGAATGGGCACACCGTGGGTGCGACACAGCACCGGACGAGCTTCGTAGATGGTGCACGCCCCCGCAGCGTCGAGGAAGGCGCAGCCACCAGGAGAGGGAGCTGGGGCGTTGGCGAAGCCCGTTTCCTCGAGGTGCATCGCAATGGCGGCGGCCTCGACGGAGAGGACGGTGAGTCCGTCGACACAACAAGACGCGCAGCCTTTTCGGCAAGCGATGTCTGCTCGACGACGGGCGAAAATGACGTTCGCCGCCTCCTCGATGCGTTCCAGGGCGGCAAAGTACTCGGCGAGCGGATGGGTCACGGGGGGCTCTCCTCGACCCGACGATCATGACAGACGGGTACGGCCTGGCGGCGGAGGAAGGGAGCCAAGCAGAGGTCGCTGCTCGGCATCAGCTCCAGTTGCAAGGCAGCTACATACGCATCGACCCGCCTGGAAAGACCGAGGCGGGTCGAATGTTCTCGACAGCGTAGAAGCTCAAACCTGTGTCTGCATAGTTTGTTTCACGCCGCTGGTCGCTTTCTCCACCACCTTCGAGGTGAGTTCCAGCTCCTGGCTGAATTTATGGACGGACGCTTGGATCGCAAGCAGCTCCTGGTAGTCGAACTTCTTGCCGGACAGAGACAACTTGATGATGTCATCGAGCTTGTTTTGCCCGTCAACGATCTGGTCCAGGAGGGTTTTGAAGCCGCTCGGTTTCGCCTCTTGGGCAGACTCCACGGTCTTCACACCCAGCCGGACGTCCTCTGCGCGACCGACACCGCCTTGTTGTGCGGCCCGGAGCACATCCACTGCGCGCGTTGCCTCCGTCGCCTTCTGCACGTCTTGCACTGGCTGGACGTCTCGCACCTGCTGCGCCTGCTGGACCTCCGCGAACTGCGCCTTCTCAGCGCCCTGGCTCTTTTGGAGTTCCTGGGCCTGCTTCTGCACCTCCTGCATCATCTGCTGGGAAGCGCGTCCGATGCCTCCGCTCACGGGATCTGCCATGGGAAACCTCCACATCGTAAGGGTGCGGCTCGGGGTCTCCGGCGCATCCAGACTGTACGAGGTCAGTATCGCCCAAAGCAGCTGGCAGTTGCGAGCGGTCTCGAGATCCCCGGTCGCAGGGGGGCTACGTCAGCGCCTTACGGCCCGGCGCCGGCCGCCCGGCCGACCGTGCCTTGGTCTGTTCTTGGGCCCCATCTGCGCCTGACTCCTTGAGCAAATCCTGCAAGATGCGGCTAAGCTTCCCGATGGCCTGCGCATGGCGGCGGGAAGTCCACGACTTCGATAGCCCAAGCTCGTTGCCGACGTCTTGGAGGCTCATCTCCTTGAAGTAGTACAACGTCAGGAGTTTTCGCTCTGCTTCGGGTAGGCGGAGCAAGGCCTCACGAACGTGCCCCTTCATCTGCACGTCGGCGAAGCGCTGGTCGGCCGCCACACTCCCCTTATCTTCCACCTGCAGGTCCTCGAGCCCCTCGAGGCTCGTGACGTAAATGGTGACCAGCTGGCTCACCTGATCGGCAAGCTCCTCGATGTTGTCCTCGACGCTCTTGTGGTCGGCGGTGGATCCGAGCTGGCGGTTTGCCATGTTCTCGAGGTACGCGGTGGCGCGTTCTTCGAACCGGATCTTCTGATACTCGCTGCGGGACACCCACCCCATACCCCGCAGTCCGTCGTAAATGGCCCCGCGGATACGGTAGTAGCTGAAGGTCATGAAGTTCGCGCCGAACTTCGGGTCGTAGCGCTCCGCAGCCTCAAGCAGACCGGCCATGCCGTAGGAGACCAAGTCGTCGAACTCGATGTTCTTGGCCAAGGTCTTCTTGATCTTTGCGGCGATGCTTCGCACAAAAGGTGTGTACTGCTCGATCAAGGCCCTTTTATCGAGCTTGCCGTCGGGACCCACCGCGGGGTGGGCTTTGCTCACTGGCTTGTGCGGTTGTTGCGCCGTCATCGCTTCCTAGAGGCCCCTCAGTGCAGGTTTCATCCTACGAGCGACGAGGGAACCGGGTCAAATCCACAGACGACACGGGGGATGTCCGGATTCTGCCCCTAAGCGTCAGCGCTCGCTGGGATGGAAAGCCTCGCCCGGCAGCTTGCCGCCTGGCGATGGGCTTTGGGGACAGGGACCTCAGACAAAGTTGCCGCGCAGAGCGGTTCGGACGCAAGCGCCATCGGAAGAAGCCGCGGGTGGGTGGATCGACGAGGGTCGATCTGCTGTTCCCCTGTTTGGGGAGCCGGACTGCTCCTTTTGCTTCCAGAGCCCGCACGCTCTCGGTAAGGTCCGCCCGCGTGGCCTGGGGCTCGCAGGCGGTCCTCGCCAAAGGCGGGGTCGTCGGAAGACCCCCGGCCGCGAAGTTGACAGAGCGGTTCTCGCGCCCGTGCGGGTCGCAGCGCTCCACCGAGGTTGTTGTGGCTTACGAGTCCTCTCACATCCGTGACTTCATCCGCCGGGAATACCGGCATTTCAACGCTGCCGTCGTCAAGGACGCTGCGGAGGGATGGGTCACTCACCTCGCCGGTGGCCACCGGATGTTCCTCACCCTCGCGGGCGCCATGAGCACCGCCGAACTCGGCTTGTCGCTCGCCGAGATGATTCGCCAAGGCAAAGTGCATGGCATTTCGTGCACCGGCGCAAACCTCGAGGAAGACGTGTTCAACCTCGTAGCCCATGAGTTCTACGAGCGTGTCCCTCATTACCGCCACCTCTCGACAGAGGAGGAGGTTGCGCTCCTCGAGCGAGGGCTCAACCGCGTCACCGATACGTGCATCCCCGAAGAGGAGGCCATGCGCCGCATCGAATCGAAGATGCTCGCGCTTTGGACCGACGCGCACGCCAAGAACGAGCGCTATTTCCCTCACGAGTATTTCTACCGCTTGCTGCTCTCAGGAGAGCTGCGCGAGTCCTACCAGATCGACGTGAAGGACAGCTGGCTGATGGCCGCGGCAGAGCGAAACCTCCCCCTCTTCGTGCCAGGCTGGGAAGACTCGACTCTCGGCAACATGTTCGTGGCCGCCGTCAAACGCGGCGAGACGAGCTTCGCAGTGATGAAGAGCGGCCTCGAGTACATGGGGCGACTCATCGACTGGTACCAAGAAGTGACGGAAGAGAAGGGGCTTGGCTTCTTCCAGATCGGGGGGGGCATCGCCGGCGATTTCCCCATCTGCGTCGTCCCGCTCATCGAGCAGGACCTTGAGAACCCGGACGTCCGTCGCTGGAACTACTTCTGCCAGATCTCGGACTCGACGACCTCTTACGGGTCGTACTCAGGGGCTGTGCCGAACGAGAAGATCACCTGGGGCAAACTCCTCCCGGAATGCCCGAAATACATCATCGAATCTGACGCCACCATTGTGGCACCTCTCATCTTCCATTACGTCCTCGCGGGCGATCCGTAGACCCCACAACGAAAAGGAGACGACGGTGCAGGTGTTAGGACGCCATGCGCTGCTCGATCTTTACGATTGTGACAGTGCTCTCCTCGACGACCTCACGTTTTTGCGCGAAGTCTTTTTAGAAACCTGCCGTGCGATGAAGTGCACTCTCGTGAAGGAGTGTTTTCATCGCTACGCCCCCCAGGGTGTGAGTGGTGTGCTGGTCATCGCCGAGAGTCATCTCTCGATTCATACATGGCCTGAACACAAGTACGCCGCCATCGATCTCTTCACCTGCGGGGACCCTTCTGAGCTGGCCCGTATGCCAGGGCTGCTTGGGGCTGCATTGAAGAGCGGTCGCCATGAATACCGGGTCGTTGACCGTGGCTTGGTGCCCGCCCTAGCCATCCCGCCGGTGACGGCATGAGCGGCACCGAGCGCGCCGTGGAGGCGCAGCACGAGACCTCCCCTATCCGCGAGGTGTGGGCACCGGGCATCGTGTGGTCTGTCGACGTGCGAGAAGTACTGTTCGACACCCGCAGCGAGTTCCAGCATATCCAAGTCGTCGACACGGCGCCGCTTGGCCGCGTTCTTGTTCTCGACGGCCATGTCCAGTGCGCCGAGGGCGATGAAGCCGGGTACCATGAACTGCTGGTGCACGTGGGGCTATGCCGCAAAGGAAGCCCCCCCGGAAAGCGTCGGGTGCTCGTCATCGGCGGCGGAGACGGAGGCTCAGCCCGGGAAGCACTGCGACATTCCGACGTGGAGCGTGTGGATCTCGTGGACATTGACATCGCTGTGATGAACGCCGCGCGTGAATTTTTGCCAAGACTCTGGACCATGCCCGACGGCGATGGCCCCCTCGATGACGATCCGCGATTTCACGCCTATGCCGAAGATGGACTGTCGTTCCTCGAAGATTCGTCAACGGCTGACTACGACTTGATCGTCGTCGATGCCAGCGACCCCATCGGGCCCGGCGCGGTGCTCTATTCGCCACGCTTTTACGCGGCGATCCATCGTCGACTCCGCCGTGGCGGTGCAGTGACGGTGCAGGCAGGTTCTTTTCAATATTTGCCGGCCGTGTTGCAGCTCGTGCACAGTGGGTTGCGGTCACAGTTCGAGGTGGTGCGCGCCTACGAATGCCGCACATCGGTCTACCCCGGTGGCATCTGGAACCTGGTGGTCGCGACCCGGGGAGACGACCCCGCCGTCCCCGATGAGCCACGCACCCGCGCCCTCGAGGGATTGTCGTATTACGACAGCGCCAACCACCGCGCAGCGTTCGTACTTCCTCCTGCTGCGCGCGACGTACTCGCGGAACCACCACCGTTGCTGGGCGAGGTGCAAAGCCACCTGCGAGAGTTGTGTGATGCCGAGGAACGGTGACCCGAAACGAATGTCATTGCCACGCCAGCAGCGCCCATGGGTTATGGTGAGATAGGGTTGTCATTCGGGAGGACGTGTCCAACATGTGGCAGGACCTGAGCACCAAGGTCCACAGCGTGCGGGAGCTCATGGCGTGGCTAGGCGAGCGTCGCGACGCAGACCCGCCGCCCCCCGAGCCTGACCGCGCGTGGGAACCCAACGTCACCAGCGTCATGCAAGCTCCTCAGCTCGAAGCCATTCTGGCCGAAGAGCAGCTAGCGCAGCCCGCGAGCCCTGGCGGCGTGAGCGTCAGTGGCTCTCTCGCCGCGTTCCATATCGTTGAGCTGCTGCAGGCACTGGTGGGAGACGAGCGCGCCGGAGTCCTTTCCCTGCGCGACGGTGAGTGCAGACTGCGCGTTTACCTGCAGGGCGGTCGAGTCGTCGCTGCTCTCCAGGAACACGAGGAGAAGGTCGCACCCCGCGAAGTGCTGCGGCACGCGGCCACCATGCGAACGGGCGACTTTGAGTTCGCGCCGCTGCAAGCGATGGAATACCCGAGCCAAAGTGCGGTCGACACATCAATGGTACAACTGTTGATCGAGCTCTCGGCAGTCGCGTGGGGTAGTGATGACGAGGACTCAGCCCTCCACGCCCTGCCCTCGTCGGAACCGGGTCCCTTCGGGGGACAGACCGAAGAGTTCCTCCTCGCAGACACACCCGTTCCTGCGGTGGTCTCTCCAAGGGGTAATCACGATCCTTCGGCGTCACACGAGGAGAGGACCCTGATCGTCCGTGTGGCGTCGCCCTCGAGCCCTCGGCCCGCCCCAGTGGAGTTACCTCCCCTTCCCTCGCTCCGCGGGGGTCAACTTCGCCTCGCACGCCCCCTCACCGCGCGCTTACGAGACCTCTCCTCATGGGAACTCGACGTGTTGCAGGCGGCGCTCAACCACGGCTCAGTGGCTCGCTGTGAGTCGATGCTCGAGGGAGACCCAACACAGACCCGGACAGTCATCGGAGGGCTCCTCGCACGGGGCTACCTGGTAGAAGACTGACCTGCACAGGGCGAGTGAGGCTGCAAGCCAATCCGTTACCATGTGCGCACTCTATTCCCCCGAACATCCGGAGACCCCACGATGTCAAACGCTCGTCGTCACTTCCTCCTCACCTGCCTCTGTCTTCTGCCCGCTGCTGTACAGGCACAGTCCAATCACCCCGTCGTGGAGCTCAAGACCAACCACGGGTTGATCACTGTGGAGCTATACGAGGACAAAGCCCCCGTCAGCGTGAAGAACTTCCTCAGTTACGTCGACGATGGCTTCTACGATGGCACCGTGTTCCACCGCGTCATCGACGGCTTCATGATTCAAGGCGGTGGACTCTCGACGACCATGGAAAAGAAGGCCACCAAGGCAGGCATCAAGAATGAGGCAACCAACGGGCTGAAGAACACGCGCGGTACCCTCGCCATGGCGCGTACTCCCGTCATCGATAGCGCCACGGCGCAGTTCTTCATCAACGTCGCGGACAATGACTTCTTGAATCACCGCGACGTCTCCCAGAGTGGCTACGGCTACGCGGTATTCGGCAAGGTGATCGCAGGCATGGACGTCGTCGACAAGATCAAGGCAGTACGCACCGGCAGCTGCGGCGCAGAGGCTCCACGCGACTGCCCGGTAGCCCCTGTGATCATCGAGAACGCGCAGCGCAAACCTGCAGCACCTGCACCTGCACCTGCGAAGAAGTGAGCAGCCCATCACTGGGCGGGGGACGAAAATGCTCCGGCAGCAGCTTGCCCCTCTGTGTCTGCTCAGCGAAGCGCGCCCTCGGAGATCCCTCCGAAGGCGCGCGGCGCTTGTCATGGTCGAGGTCAACAGGGCTGGGGCAAAGTCACCCCAGCTGGCGGGGTCAGTCAGAGCGCTTGAATGACCGCTTCGGTAAACTCATCGGTCCCTGCGGTGCCACCGAGATCGCGTGTCGTGTGGATCCCCTCCTCGATGACCTTGTTGATCGCGCTACCGAGCCGCTCCGCCGCAGAAAGTTCACCGAGGTGCTCGAGCATGAGCACCGCGCTCTTCATCAGCGCCGTGGGGTTTGCCAGTCCTTTACCGGCAATGTCAGGTGCGGAGCCGTGCACGGCCTCGAAGATCGCACCTTGCTCCCCGAGGTTCGACCCTGGCACTACACCCAGGCCACCGACGAGCCCTGCACACAGATCACTCACAATGTCGCCATAGAGATTCTCCATCAGGAGCACATCGAACTGCTGCGGATTCGTGACGAGCTTCATGCAGCACGCGTCGATGATCGCATCCTCGAAGGCGATCTCGGGGTATTCTGACGCCACCTCACGGCAACAAGACAGGAAGAAGCCGTCGCCCTTCTTCAAGATGTTGGCCTTGTGCACCACGGTGACCTTCTTGCGTCCGTGTTTGCGGGCGAACTCGAATGCCGACCGTGCGATGCGAAGGCTCGCGCCTTTCGTCACCACCTTGATCGAAACGATGACACCAGCCGAGACTTCGTTCTCGAGCCCCGCATATAGGCCCTCGGTGTTTTCCCGGAACACGACCAGGTCAATGTTGTCGTAGCGGGACTTGACCCCGGGGACAGAGCGCACGGGGCGAACGGAGGCGTAGAGGTCGAGGCCTTTGCGCAGGCGGACGTTTGCGCTGACGTGCCCCCCGCCCACCGGTGTCGACGTCGGCCCCTTGAGCGCCACTTTGTTCCTTCGCACGGACGCGATGGTGGACTCAGGGAGCGCCTCGCCACATCGCTCGAAAGCCACGAGACCTGCGGGTTGCTCATCCCATTGGATGTGAACCCCCGTAGCCTCGAGGACCCGTACGGTTGCCTGCGCGACCTCGGGACCGATGCCGTCGCCAGGGATGAGGGTGATGTGATGTGGCATGGGTGACTTCTCCTCAGCGTGTCGATGCGAAGAGGTCGTCTTCGCACCCGCATAGATGCAGGGTTTCAAGACCCCGTATAGGGGCGCTTGTTCTTGAGCTCGAGTTCCAGCTCGATGGCGATCTCGGGGCTGACGACGTAGCCCCCACTCTCGATTTTCTTGTCCCACTTGAGACCGAAATCAAAACGGTCGACCTCCGTCGTCGCGGAAAAGGCAATGTGAGGATTGCCCTGCGGGTCTTTGAACTCCGACGACGGCCCGATGACACGGAGCACCGCCGCTTTCGTCGTGTCGCGAATGGTGAGGTCTCCAACTACGACGAGGCTCCCGTCGGCGTTCTTGCGCACCGATTTGGACACAAAGCGCATCTTCGGGAACTTGGCGGCGTCAAAGAAGTCAGCGCTCTTCAGGTGCGTATCGCGCTGCTCCACATCGGTATCGATGCTGTCGACGTCAATGGTGACCTCTACGCGTGACCTTGAGAGATCTTCATCGTCGATGATCAGCGTCGCCTGGTAACGCTTGAAGTGTCCGCGAACTTTCGCCACCACAAGGTGTTTCGCCACAAACCCCACCGAGGAGTGCGACGGGTCGATGTCCCACTGCCATGGCTTCGCGACCGCCGTCGTCGAGCAGAGAGCAGCAAGGGCCATGAAGGCCAGGTTCAAGTTGTGGAGGACGCGCGTTATGGGTACCTCGCTCACGGGAGGGCAAGACGTAGCCTGCGGTGCTGCCCGACGCAACGCATGCCACCGTTGCCGACGACCGGCGACTCCGGGGTGTGGCTAGCCGTGATCCCGCACGGGGCGATACGACCGCCAGTCCCCGGATTGCTTCTCCGGCACGCCTCGGGGCTCGTCGACAAGGAGATACAGGGTGGAGTTTGCAAACGGGGTCTCGACAGACAAGCGCGGGTACAGCGTGGGGACCTTCTCGAATTCGTCGAGGACACTCAAAAGCGCGAGACCGACCCGAAAGATCTCCTCCTACAGACCAGCTGTCCCATCGCCCAAGGCAGCGGAGTGCTCGCCGAGATGATGCAACGTAAAGCCAGACCAGAGGCGATGGCTTCCGAGGTACACCGACGTTCCCAGGACGTCGTGATATATTTCGCCCCGCTGCAGTGCGCCTTAGGCGACGCCCAGACGGATCACTGCATGCCGTCGTTGGAGGAACGCGTCCCTGCGCTCTCGAGTGCGGTGCGCAGCAACCCGTAAGACTCCGTCAGGGCGAAGCGAAGCAACGCGGTGATGCGCCACGCGAGTTGCCGTTTGGCGGGGTCGTCTGCGAAACGATACACGTCGACCATCTCGGTCAAGCCTCGCTCCTCGGCGAAAGTGATCGTGGGCTCACCATCCCGTGCGGTGATGCACATAGCCCGCAGAGCCGCCGCGAGATCGCCCGCGAGCAACAACCCCGCGCGGTCAGCGGTGAGCTGCGCCCGTTGCTGCGTCGGCGTCACACAAAGAGGCCCGTCGACGAGACTCTTGGGTTTGGGGACACTCACCGATGCTCCACCTCGCTTGCGCGCACGGCGCAGGGTACTCTCAGCGAGTTCGATGCCGCGAATGGCCCGGCCGAGGGGACTGCCCCGGTAATGCTCGATGAGCCGGCCGAGGCGGTCGATGAGCTCGATGCCTTTGAACAGCGGCACCATGCCAAGGAGCAACTCAGCGCCGAGACGACCTGTGTCGAGCGCGCCACTCCACACGTCGGCCGACGCAAATCGTGTATCGCCGAAGCGCAGGTGACAGACTTCGCGCGCCACGGCGAAGCGCAACTCCCATGGGTGGAGGTAAAGTTCCCCTCGCGCCTCGAGGTGATGGCCTCCGATGACGAGCACCGATGGCGCTCCCTGCCAAGCCCTGACGCCGACGCCGCGCTCTCCCCGCGACACGAAGCCCCGAACCCCCTCGACGGACAACGCGGCACAAGCATCGAGGAACGCAGACCAAGCGGCGCCGTGCTTTGCGCCGAGTGACTCACAGTATGCACGCAGTGTCTCGGGAGCCGGTCCCGACGGGCGGGCGAGCAGTTCCTGCACCCTCGTCATGGCCGATGAGGAACGGCCGCTGCGAAAGCAAAGGTGGCCCTCGACGTGCTCCTCCGGCCACGGGGACACATCGCCGTAGGGCGATGCCGGCAACGCATCATCGAGCGGCTTCATTCCCCCCGGAGCGAGCACTGCGAGGGCCTCCCCGATGAAATCGCGCTCCGGCTCGGGGCTTCTCGCTGAGAGGGCGCGGAGCACATCCGGCCGGGTGGGGTCAGCCATGGCGAGTTCCCTGAGGGCGGCGAGGTCAAAACGCGCGGCCGCCTCGTGCGCCCGGACACGCAAAGCGAGGAGCTCGATGCGAGCGGCCCACTCCACCCCGGGGGCGTCGTCGAGGGAGAACGGGGAGTCCAAAGAGAAGAGTGTGGCATGGCGAGCGTCGAGGACCACCGCCGCCTCTTCCGGTCTCCCCGCATGAAGGAGGTCGTCTGCAAAGGCGCAATCGGCCAACATCGCCGCGGTGTCGTCTTGGGCGACCTGCACCCGCTCGGCACGCACGGCTGCATGAAAAGGCACCGCCCACAGACGCAGGCGCTCGTCGCTGCAGCACTCCTCGAGCAGCTTCGCCGCCCCCCCGAGGGAACGCCCGGTGACACGCCACCAGTGCAAAAGCTCGGCACCCGTGTGCGCCGTCGAATACGCGTGCAGCGCCCCCGCGAGGGCGGGGCCGCCCCCCGCAGCAGGGTATAGCTCTCGGTCGCCGAGAAGGGCTGCCACGAGAGTTGCCGTGGCATCGCCAGCTGCGACGAGCTCGCGGACCCACGCGCTCGCCCGCCGGTGGTCTTGCACAGCCCCGCTATGACGCAGCAAGAGCGCGGCGGCGTGCAGGCGGCGAGATGCAGGGGGAGCGGGCGGCAGGGTCGAGAGTTCGAGGAGCCTCGCCCCAGGCCGATCGGCATCGACGGGAAAGCAGCGTTCCGAGGGATCAGAACGCGCAAGTCCCTGTTTGCCAAACGCCACGGGAGTCACACACAGCGTCCCCCAGGAGCCGAGGGCTACCAGGGCCTGCCGTTGGTCGGTCACAAGCAGCCAAGCCTTCACCGCGGCGTGTGACGTACAAGCACCTGGAACGACGAGCGCACGACGGGTCGGCAACCACCCGAGCAAGGTCTCTCCGCCCTGCAAGACGGACTCGAGTGCCGCGCGGCGGAGCCCTTTCGCACGGGCCACGTAGCGGCCGCCCTGGTCGTCGTCCCATCGCCAACGGCTCTCCGACCGCAGCCGCGCCAACGCATACCAGCGCTCCACGCGGGCCTTGGTGCGAACGGGCAACGACCATCGGTACTGGGCGGTGCCGATGGCGGTGGCCAAGGGTCTCTCGTCGACGACAAGGGTGCCTTTTTTTGCGGACGCGACAACGGGCCCCACGCCTTGCTCGTCGAAGACGAGGAGGCAGTCGTCGTCGGTCTGACAGAGCCATGCCGCCGCGGGGCCCTTCTGCAGGCTGTATCGCGCCCGCACCGGGGCAAGGCCGAGCCGTTGCCGCAGAGACTCGAAGTCACCCTCTCCCACCCGGTTTCCCTCGTGAGTTCCTTCTTCATCGTAAGCGGATGCCCGCGCATCTGCCACTCCGCCTGGTGTCCCCAGGCACTGTCTCGTGCTGGGCGACAGTTGCCGCTGGAGAGGTGGGCTGCCAAAATCTACTTCAGCACAGCAGGAGTGCAGGAGGCGAAGATGTCACTCGTGGGACCCATCCTCCGCAGGTCGCTGTTCGCCTCTTTCCTGGTGTTCGTCACGGCGTTGCTGACGGAACTCACCACGTCGCCCCCGGTGGTTCCATCGCTCCACCCTCGACTCGATGCGGCGCTCTTCGGTCTGTACGTCCCCGCCGACGCCCACGGAGAGACGTACTTCATCGAAACCGAACGGGTTCCGCTCGTGCGGGGGGCGACCTTCGGCTGGAAAATCCGACTGCGCGAGGGCG
>JBMTAX010000035.1:0-13669 GCA_049429145.1 Myxococcota bacterium | reverse complement strand
AAGAACGCAGGCAGGGCGAAAACCCGCTGAAGAGGCTTTTCGCCTCCGCCTGCTAAAGCGAGTTTGCACGTCGGATTGTGGGTCGAAGAAACGTCAGTTCCCCGTGTCAGCGGCCGCAGAGAGCTCGGCGCTGCAGGTCACGACGACGTTGCCATCGCCATCGAGGCGCTCGAGCTCACCAGCGAGCTCGTCGTTTTGCTCGTTGAGCGCGAGGTCGAACTTCCAGTCGGGCGCTTGGTTGCTGTTGTCATCGTCGATGCCGAAGATGCGGCCGGCGACACTCCCCTCAGCAGCGTCGTATTCCGCGTCGTCGACCCTGCCCTTCGACCAGCTGCGGTACTGCCCGAGCAGACCGAGATCGACGACGTACTCGATGAAGAAGGACCCGGTGACCTCCTCCGTCTCGAGCGACTGATCGAGGGCTGCGTCGATGTCGAAGAGGCTGTCGTCGCACTCGAGACGGCCGGTCCACGCACCGTCGAGCCAAGCCTGCTGACACCCAGTGAGACACGATATGGAGCACAAGACGAGGGCGCGGAGGGACTTCATGGGCAGAATCTGCACCCAGCAGGCTGCGTGGCGCAAGGCCGTGGGCTCGCCAGCGGTCGCCTGTTGCGCCCCCGGGCCCCCTGTGTCGAGATGGGGAGGCGAAGGGAGATGCCGATGAAGACTCCGGTGACGAACGAAGCGGGCCCCACGAACACAGAGAGTCCCTTTGCCCCGCGGCTGCGCGACCTGCGGACGCGCATGCGTGAGCGTGGCCTCGACGCCGTGCTGGTGCGGGCCACCGATCGGTACTTGAACGAGTACGTGCCGACGAGCCGCTCCACCCGCGCCTTTTTGACGGGCTTTCGGGGCTCCATGGGCGACGCTCTCGTCACCCACGAGCAAGGGCTGCTCTTCATCGACGGGCGCTACACGTTGCAGGCGGCGACCGAAGCCCCAGACTTCGAAGCGGTGCAGGTGGCCCTCGGGCAGCCCATCGAAGAGGGTTGGATCGCCTCGCTCTCGCAGCTCGCGGAAAAGGGCGTGCGCACCCTGGGCGTCGAGACCGATCGCGTTCCCGTCGCGATTTACGAGCAGCTGCACGAGCGCGCTACCTCCCTCGGTATCACCTTGGTCCCCACGATCCCGTCGCTCGTCGAGGAGCTGCGGGCAACAATCGAAGGCGGAGAGAGCACGTCGACGACCAAGACCTGGCCCGTCGACGCCTCCCTGTCGGGGCGCAGCGGCGAGGAGCGACTCGAGTCGATAAGACCCGCCCTCGCGAGGGACGGTCTCGATGGTTTTGTCGTCATTCCGCTCGACGAGATCGCGTGGCTCACCAACCTGCGCGGCGATGCCTTCCCCCACCAGGCGACGTTTCCGGCGCGGGCACTGGCCCTTACTGACGAGGTGCTGCTCGCCGCTGACGAAGCGAAGCTCACCACAGCCGGAGAAGCGACGCTGCGCTTCGTCCCCGAGGACGACTTCGAGACGGCGGTAGCCGCGCTCGTCGAGAGCCGTGGTTCGCTCCGCCTTGGCTATAGCCCGGCTCATACCCCCGCCGCGGTGGTGGAGAGCCTGAAGGCCGCGGGGGCGCAGCTCAGCGAAGGAGAGAGTCTTTTTTCGACGCTGCGCACCCACAAGACCCCGGCAGAGCTGCTCCACATGGCCCATGCCTTCGCCCGCGCTGACGAGGTGGTGCAGCGGGCACAACGCTTCGTGCACCACGAGGTCACCGAGGGGAGACGGGTCACCGAGGCCGAAGTGGCGAGGCAGGTGAAGGCGCTGTTCCTCGAGTCAGGGGCGTGGGGGCTGAGCTTTCAGGTCATCGCCGCGGCTGGCGCCCACGGCGCGGTGATTCATTACTCGAACCCCGACGACGTCACGCCGCTCCAAGAGGGCGAGATGTTTCTCCTCGATACGGGTGGCTATTACGAAGGCGGGTATGCCACCGACCTGACGCGCACCTTCCTCGTCGGCGGGTCCCATGTCGCCGCGACGAGCGAGCAGAAGCGCCTGTTCACCTTGGTGCTGAAGGGCGCCATCGCCGGCATGAGCGCGCGTTTCCCCCGGGGTACGCGCGGTGAGCAACTCGATGCCCTCGTGCGCGCCCCCCTGTGGGCAGCGGGACTCAACTACGCCCACGGCACGGGCCACGGCGTGGGCGTCAACGTGCACGAGTTCCCGCCTCGTCTCATGCCGGGGAATCGGCACCCCATCGAGCCAGGTCACGTCTTCAGCGTCGAGCCAGGGGTGTATCTGCCCGGTTACGGCGGGGTTCGCATCGAGAACCTCGTCACCTGCGTCGACGACCCGGAAGATGCGGGTTTCCTGCGCATTCGCCCCCTGACCTTCTCGCCCTTCGATGAGCGTCTCGTCGACGACGCGCTGCTGACGAACCATGAACGAGCCTTCTTGGCATGGTTCGCCGACGGAGCGAAGCGCTCGTACGAGGAGCGCCTTTCGATGCCGCTACCACCGTTGCCTCACTGATGGCCAAAGACCTGCTGGTGCGCCGTCGCTCCGCGCGCGGAGCGACTCACGATGAGGTGGCGCGTGGTCTGGCGCAGCGAGGACTTGGCTCAGCGGGAGGGGAGCGGGATCTGTAGGGAAAAGACGGCGCCGTCTCTCGATTCGGCGACGATCTTGGCCCTGATCTGTCTCGACAGCGACTCGATGAGCCTGAGCCCCAAGGTCTCGCGGCGGAAGGGAGAAAAGCCCTCTGGCAAACCTGGACCTTGGTCGGCAATGCGAAGCTCGAAGTGCGTGGTCGCGTTCGTCAGAGAAATGTGAACACGACTGATGCCGTCAGGCGATGCCCCGTGACGAATAGCGTTCATCAGGAGTTCATTGAGGATCAAGCCGCAGGGCACCGCGAGCTCGAGGTCGACCTCCACGTGGTCCCCCTGTATCTGCAACTCGAGCGGAGCACGCGTGGACCCCACGAGAGAGTTCCCGAGCTCGCGCACGTAGTCCATCAAGGGGACGCGGGAGAGCGTCGCCTCCGTGTAGAGCTGCTGATGGACCAATGCCATCGAGCGGACCCGCGACGCGCTGTCGAGCAGCGGCAGGCGCTGCTTTTCGTCGTCGAGGGTCTCCCCCTGCAGGGTGAGCAAGCTCGAGACGATCTGCAGGTTGTTTTTGACCCGATGATAGACCTCCTTCAGCAGGGTCTCTTTTTCTCGCAAGGAGATGAAGAGCTGGTCTGAGGTGGTCTGCGCCTCGTGGACGTCGATGACGATGCCCTCGGCGATGATGAGGTCCTCATGGGGGCGGATGCGCGAACGGATTTCGTACCAACGGTAGTCGCCATGCTCGTCGAGGCCGCGAAAACGTCCGCTGGAGAAGCTCGTCGGCTCACTCCCTTGCAGGTGCTGACCGACATAGCCTTGCAGGTACGCCCGGTCCTCGGGATGGATTTGCGACAAGAAAGACTCGAGCACGGCGAGGGCCGACCGCGAAGCCAACACTTCCGGCGGGGTGAAGTGGGTCACCACAGTCTGAGGGAGGCCAAAATAGGCCTGCATGGAAGGCCCTTCGGGACGCAAGGGGAAGTGAAACCACTGTACGCCCGCCTCGACGAGCATGCCGACGGGCAGGAGTTGACCGCCCGCTCGCTCTCCAGTCATGACCCATTCACCCGGCCCTTTCCCAGCACTCCCTCATGGCAAATAGCCCGCGCACAAACGCGAGAGGGAGGGTCCCACCGGAGCCGAAAAGTCGTCAATCACGGGCTATCGATCGAGCACGCTACCCACAGTGCTCCCACGGTGGGTCTCTGGTTGCCGAAGGTGGGCAGTAATTCGCAGCCGGTGTCGTCGGGCATACTGCAGAGCGAAGGATCGCTTGTGCCGGGCCAGTGGGCGAGCGCGCGTCAGAACCCGAGGGCGCGCGAGCCGGTGACCACGATACCCACGCCGATGAGTCCAAGGAGAGTGAGCACAAAGAGCGGCTGCCCCAAGTCCTCGCGCCGACCGAGAGCGGTGAGCGGGGGGAACGCGAGGGCCAGGAAGAGCAGCTGCCCCGCCTCGACGCCGAGTTGAAAGCCCGCGATGGAGGGGACAAAGCCGTGAAAGTCGCCGAGGTCTGCCCGCAGCTGGCTGGCGAGCCCGAGGCCGTGCACGAGGCCGAAACCCACGACGAGCAAGAGTTCTCCGCCGATTGTGCCCAGAGCGCGCCCGCTACCCGGGTAGGCGAGTTCCCCTGCGCGAATGCGGCGCCACGAGGAGAAGGCCGCGACGGCGATGGAAAGGGCGATCAGTGTCTCGACGAGACGGGCGGGCACGTCGACAATGCCGAGAGCGGCGAGCACCAGCGTGACACCGTGAGCGAGGGTGAAGCCGGTGGCGAGGAGCAGCAGCCGGCCGAGGGTAGCGCAACTGAGGGCCAGCACGAGCAAGAATGCGAGATGATCCCAGCCCTCGAGGATGTGCTCGAAACCGGACCGCAGAAAGCGCCAGAGGGTCTCGGACAGCGCGGGGCGGCGCACGAGGAAGGTCTCCTTGGGGGAGCGCCGCGTGAACACCGCAGCGTGTTCGAGCCCCCCTGGCGCGAGGATGCGCGCAATGCCGGAGACGTCGAGGGAGCTGACCGCGGCCAGGCCCCACTCCACCGTCAGGCGGTCAGGGGGAGCCCCGCAGCGCGCCGCACCGAGCACGCGGACCGTCCTCAGGGCGGGCGCGTCCCAGCGAAGGAAGGAGAGGGGGCAGCGCTGCTCGTCGGCGTGAAGACGCAGCCACGATGGCAATAAGGTGCGAAAGCGCCCTTCGGCCTCCGCCGCCCCCTCTGCGGTGGCGAGGCGGGGCGATGACAGGTCGATGTCTGCGAGTTCGAAGAGGTCTTGCTCGGCGAGGACCACCTCGACCTCCACCGCACCCCCCTCCGCCACACGAAAGGTCGCTTTCGCGCGGGAGCGGGTGTGGGCCCCGGCGGCATCAGCGGCGAGAAGACTCACGAGGGCGACGAAGACGCAAGCGCGCATGGGGGGAAGGTAGCACTGCAAGCGTCAGCGAAAAGCCTCGGGGAATGCCGCGAAAACGAACCTGGAGGGTGGTTGCCCCAGGTGGCCGAATCCTCCGGAAGATTACCGAGGGGACAAACTCCCCAGGCCAGATCCGGGGCCGCGCGCGCCAAAAGGCAGGCAGGTGGGGTAGACCAGATGTGCCCGGGCAGAGGAATCCCTCTCTGCCGCGTACCGCGCCAGCCGACGGTCGTCTGCGGCGCGCCTGGAGCCGCTCATGCCGAACCGCCTCATCGCCGGACAGCCCATCGAGTTCTCCCCCATCGATTTTTTCACGAACCTCTGCCCGAAGATCCTGGAGGCTCAGCGAGAGCCCTGCGCCAAGCTCGGCGGCGCCTATTCGATCCAGCTCTTCGGCGACAAGGGCGGCGCCTGGACCCTCGACTTCACCAACGCGGCCGTCGAGAGCGGTATCGCCGACAAGCCCGACCTCTACCTCGAGATGGACAGCGCCGACTTCATCGCGATGATGCGCGGCACGCTGAACGTCGAGGCGGCCGCCAAAGATGGCCGCATCGCCTTCGAGGGTGACCCTCGCCTCTTCAACAACCTCGCGGTGGTGCTGCAGCCCGCCGACGCCTGATTTCCGCCTCTTTCCCTATTCGGAGCCCGTCATGACCAAGATCTCGAACCCCTCCCAGAACGTCTTCCAGCGCAACCAAGCCGCCCTCGGCCGCACCGCCGACCAGCTGAAGAGCGACGCCCGCGAGCTCGTGCGCGACTCCGCCGGGAGTGTCCTGCGCGCAGGGGACAACGCCAACGAGGCCACCGCGCACCTCGCCGGCGCTGCTGCGAACGCCGTCTATGCCACCGGCGCCGTGCTCAGCGGCACCGCCGACGCCCTCGAGGCCGCGGGCCGTGGCGGCGCTGCGGGCGCCTACGCCTCCGTAGGCGCAATGGGCTGGGCCCTCGAAGGAGTGGCCTCGGCAGGGCGCTTCGTCGCCGCCAACGTCGCCCGGGGTTTCGCGGGCCTCGCCAACGCTTTCAGCGGGGTTTTGAAGGATGGCCAGACCACCACCGTGCGTGAGCTCGCGGGTGACCCGAACGCCGTGCGCTTCTCCGAGAAGATGTTCGGCAAATCGGCGGCACAGCTCAACAAGGCGGGCGATGCCATGAACGCGTCGTGGAACAGCTATGTGAACGCGGTGAGCCACGCCGCCGGCTCCGCCGCCAACGTCGTCATGGCCGCAGGTCACACTGCCGCTGTCGCGGGCAACCTCGTCATCGCCGCGGGCGAGCTCGGGGCCGCAGGTGTGGTGAAGCTCGCCGAGCTCGGCACCCGCGCCGCGAAGGTGGCCGTGGAGTACGCCGAGAAGGGTGTCGTCGGCGCCCGTGACGCCTCCATCCTCGCGGCGCGCATCTCTGCGTCGACCGCAAACGCGATGGCTGTCGCAGGCCAGGGCAACTACGAGGTGGACGTCAGCAAGCAAATCGCCGCGTTCGAAGCCGAACTCAAGTTGCTGCAGCAGGCCTCCTGAGCGTCTTTGTCGACGACGGCCTCACGGAAAGCCAGCCCGCAGGGGCTGGCTCTTTTCGTTGCGGAGGCTGCACCAAATGCTGCCGAAGTGGTCTCACTCACAGGCGCGCGCATATTGGCGGAGGCGGGCGCCCTCGGGGTCGATGACGTACAGACCGTCGGCAGTGAGCCAGATGCCGCGTGGACTCGCGCCTTGCATCCACGACTCCAGGAATATGCTGATGGGGGCGCTCGCACTGGTGACGTCCCACGGCGTAGTCAGGGTGACTTGGTACACCGCCTCGCCCTCGCGCGACCAATGCAGCTCGGTCCCCGTCTCGTCGAGATGAAAGTCGGAGATGCCGGGGTTCAGCATGTAGGGGACGACGGAGAACACACCATTCGGAGACGCACCATTCAGCGACGCGACATCCCACGCCTCGACGAGGTCGTACTGAAAGAGTTGGTCTGAGGCGAGCCCTCTGAGGTACACGCGGGTGCCGTCGGGCCGAAAGAACACAGCGCGCGAAGCGGTCTCAAGGGGAAACGCTGCCGAACCTGCCGCTTGCGCCGTCGAGATGTCCCACGGTACGTCGAGGTCGAACTGATAGAGGCGATCGGCGCCAGAGCCGAGCAGGAAAAGTCTTGTTCCGTCGGGCCGAAAGAAGACATCGGCCGGATAGCTGTCGCCGAGCGTCGGTCCCTCGTCGAGGTTCACGACGAACGCGAGCTCGACACGGCTCTCGCCGCGGGGGCGTCGCTGATCGGCGTGAATCAACGCGATCTCGTGACCTTCGAGGTCGATCACGCGCGCGCGGTGCGCATGGGCGCCCTGATACCCGATCATTGCGTGAAGGTGGCCGAGTCGGGGGTGCGCGGTCGCGACGATGCGCGAGCGCTCCGCGACGCCGGATATCACGCGGTGTTGGTGGGGGAACACCTGGTGACCGCCGGCGACGTGGTCGGAGCCGTCACCGATCTCTGCGTGGCATAGTTCCACCATTGGCGATGTCCGGGGCTACTACGGTGACACCGTGTTCGTGAAAATCTGCGGCATCACCAACGAAGACGATGCCTTGCTCGCCGTCGCGCTCGGCGCAGACGCAGTCGGATTCGTTTTTGCGCCGTCGGAGCGACAGATTGTCGCATCGAAGGTCTACGACATCACGAGGCGTCTGCCACCCGAGACGTTGACGGTCGCGGTGTTCCGTGACGAACATCCGAAACGGGTTCTCGAACTGGTGCAACAGAGTGGTGTCAAGGCGGCACAGTTGCACGGTCACGAAAGGCCTGAGGACGTGCTAGAGGTCAGTCGACATGTGCGCACAGTGATCAAGGGTGTCGTGGCGGGGGGAGTCGACGCGGCGCGCGCGGATACGTTCCACACCCCGTATGTACTCGTCGACGCACCGGCCCCGGGGTCCGGGAAGGTGTTCGATTGGCACCTCGCAGCCGAAGTGCCCGAGCGTGTGAACGTGATTCTCGCCGGCGGACTCACCCCCGAGAATGTCTCGGCGGGAATCGCCCAGGTGAGGCCATGGGGAGTCGACGTGAGCAGCGGAGTCGAGAGTTCCCCGGGTCGGAAGGATCCGATCCTGTTGAAACGATTCATCGACGCGGTGAGGGCCGCCGAACCGCCCGCACCTCGGAACGGCGGGCGAGTGCCGTACGACTGGATGGATGAGTGAGGAGTCACGCCGAATCGGTGATGTGATTCGCAGACATTCGTGGTGGAATCTAGGCATGTCAATCCTGGTCACCCCCGGCAGCGATGGTCGGTTCGGAGAGTTCGGCGGGCGGTTCGTGCCCGAGACCCTCGTTCCGGCGTGTCAGGAACTGGAGGCCGCGTTCAACGACGCGTGGGCGGATCCGCTGTTCCGCGACGAACTGCAACAGGTGCTGCGGGAGTACGCGGGCAGGCCGAGCATGCTCACCGAATGCCACAACCTCAGCGAGCAACTCGGGATCCGTCTGATCCTGAAGCGTGAAGACCTCAACCACACGGGGTCGCACAAGATCAACAACGTCATCGGCCAGACGCTTCTCGCAAAGCGCATGGGGAAGAAGCGCATCGTTGCAGAAACCGGCGCCGGCCAGCACGGGGTTGCCTCAGCGACGGCGGCCGCGCTGATGGGTCTCGAGTGCAAGGTGTACATGGGCGCAGTCGATGTCGCACGCCAGGAACTGAATGTGTTTCGCATGCGGTTGCTCGGATCCGAGGTCGAAGCGGTGACGTCGGGCAGCCAGACCCTGAAGGACGCCGTGAACGAGGCGATGCGTGACTGGGTGGCGACCGTCGAATCGACGCACTACTGCCTCGGCTCGGTGATGGGTCCGCATCCGTACCCGTACATGGTGCGCCAGTTTCACCGGGTCATCGGTGACGAGGCGTTCGTCCAATGCAACGAACTCATCGGAACCACTCCCGACGTGGTGGTGGCCTGCGTGGGGGGCGGTTCGAACGCGATGGGAATCTTCTCGGGTTTCGTCGACACTCCCGCGCGTTTGATCGGAGTCGAACCTGCCGGTGGTGCCGCGGTGAACCGCGGTCAACCCGGGGTCGTTCACGGCATGAAGAGCTTCCTGATGCAGGACGAATACGGCCAGGTGCAGGAAGCCCACAGCATCTCGGCGGGTCTCGACTATCCGGGAGTGGGTCCCGAACACTCGTACCTTGCGTCCATCGGTCGGGCCGAGTACCCGAACGTGACCGACGACGAAGTCATCGAGGCCTTCCAGGTGATGGCGCGTGCAGAAGGCATCATTCCCGCGCTCGAATGTGCCCACGCGATGGCGTGGATCATTCGCGAGGCTCCGACGATGCGGGGCAAAACGGTGCTGATGAATCTTTCGGGTCGTGGAGACAAAGACGTCGGGCAGATGATGAACATCCTCGGCGGACTCGCGTGACCGGAGCATTGCAGGCGGCCCTCGAACGCCGCATCAAGATCGGCGGAAAGTGTCTGGTTCCGTACGTGACCGGGGGTTTTCCGAACTGGCAGGATTCCGTGCGTGCATGTGCCGCCAACGGAGCCGATGCCATCGAGATCGGTCTGCCGTTTTCCGATCCGGTGATGGATGGTCCGGTGATCCAGGAGGCGTCGCAGGTGGCTCTCGACGCGGGTGCGACACCGGTGTCGATTCTGCACGAGGTGCGATCACTCGACATCGGCGTGCCGGTTGCGGTGATGTGCTACTACAACACGGTGTTTCATGCGGGCCATGAGAGATTCGCGGCCGACCTCGCGTCGCCGGCGCGATCATTCCCGACCTGCCCCTCGAGGAATCGTCTGGCTGGACCCGTGCTGCGGACGAGGCGGGTATCGAGACCGTGATGCTCGCGGCACCGACGGCTCCCGATGATCGTCTGCCTCTCGTAGCCGAGCGCGCGAGGGGTTTCGTGTACTCGGTCGGTCTGCTCGGGGTCACCGGCGAGAGAACGACTCTCGCCGGCACTGCCACCGCACTCGCCGCACGAGTGAAGCAGGTGACATCGAAACCGGTGCTCGTGGGGGTCGGTGTCTCGAACGCCGAACAGGCTGTCGAGGCGAGCAGGGTTGCCGACGGCGTCATCATGGGTGCATCGGTTGTTCGCCGAATGATGGAAGGCGGCGCTGACTCTGTCGGCGCGTACATCGCAGAGGTTCGTTCCGCTCTCGATGCGGTGGAGTGGTGACGTGAGCATTTTCGGCGGGGATTCGTGCGAGTTGTGCGAAGCGGCCCGCATGTCGGAGTGGTTCCACGAAGACGACGAATGCTGGATCGCCGAGTGCGAGAGTTGCGCGGTGCCGATGGTGGTGTGGAAGACCCATGATCCGCACCCGCCCGAAGACGTGAAGATGAGATTGCACGAGCGGCTGGCTCTCGTTGTGGAGACGCACTTTGACTTCGAGATGCGCATCGACGACAACATGCGCACGATTCCGGATCACTACCATGCCCATGCCCGGCCGAAGGGCGGTTTCTACGGGCACGGACTACGCCGCAACAACTAACCTGAGCGCATGCTCACATCAGGTTCGAAAGCACCGAAGATCGAATTGCTCGACCAGAACGAGAAGCCGTTTTCGCTGGCAGCCCAGGGCAAGAAAAAGGTGCTCGTCTATTTCTACCCGAAGGCCGACACTCCCGGCTGCACCGCGCAGTCATGCGGTCTCCGGGACATTCTCGGCGAGATCGGGCGCACCGTCGTCGTCGGCATCAGCCCCGACAAGCCCGCGAAGCAGAAGAAGTTCGACGAAAAGTACGAGCTCGGTTTTCCCTTGCTGGCCGACACGGAGCACGAGGTGGCCGAGGCGTACAAAGTCTGGAAAGAGAAGTCGATGTACGGTCGAAAGTACATGGGCATCGAACGGTCTGCATTTCTCATTCAGGACGGCATGATCCTCGAGGCGTGGTACAAGATCTCGCCCGCTGACACCCCGAAGAACCTTCTGAAGGCACTCGGCAAGTGAGCACGATTCTCCCCACCATCGAGGTCTTGCCGCACAGGCCGCCGTTTCTTTTTGTCGACCACGTGTCGGCACTGGAGGCGGGGGTCAGCGCAACCGGCCATTGGCGCCTGTCGGGCGATGAATGGTTCTTCTCCGGGCATTTTCCCGGAAGGCCAACCTTGCCCGGAGTGCTGATCTGCGAGGCAATCGCCCAGGTGGGCGTATACTGCGTTCTCATGGCACCCGAACATTCCAACAAACTGCCGCTGTTCGGTGGCATCGACTCGGCGAGATTCCGTCGTCAGGTGGTGCCGGGTGACGAACTCGTGATGAGCGTCGTACTCGGTCGCATGAGCGCCCGCGCCGGGAAAGGTCACGGTGTCGCGCGTGTCGACGGCGAAGTTGCGTGCGAACTCGATCTGATGTTCGTGTTTGCAGACAAGTCATGACCACCGACGGGCCGAGCCCGCGAACGCTCGACGCGCGTCCACCCGAATCGTTCGAGGTCGAGGGCGGTTTCGTGGTTCGCCGCTATCGGGTGTCCGACGCCGTAGCTCTGCGTGACGCAGTGACGGAGTCGCTTGACCATCTGCGACCCTGGATGCCGTGGATCGCGCATGAGCCCCAGAGCGTCGAGCAGCGAGAAGACTTGATACGTGCGTGGATCTCCGAGTGGGATGCCGGAACAGATTTTGCGATGGGAGTCTTTTCGGGCGACGTCTGCGTCGGGTCGACCGGGTATCACCTGAGGGGTCCGGAAGGTTCGATTGAGATCGGCTATTGGTTGTCGTCGCAGCATGAAGGCAAGGGCATCATGACCCGCGTCGTGACCGCACTCACCGACAACGCACTCATCCTGCCCGGCGTCACATGTGTCGAGATCGTGATGGACGAAGCCAATGAGAGGTCGGCGATGGTGGCGAAGCGATGCGGGTTCGAATTAGTGGAGAAATTCACGAGAGAACGCGAAGCACCGGGGGACAAGGGCATCGGTCTCAGATGGAGAAAGACGCGTCTATGAGTCGCCCGGTGCGATGACAACCGACCCGTTGTGTCCGCCGAATCCGAAATTGTTCGAGATGGCCGGTCCGGGTGTCCAGGATCGCGCTGTTCCCATCACCAGGTCGATCGTCAGATCCGGATCGAGTTCGGTTGTGCCGGCCGTGGGTGGAATCAACTTGTGTTCCATCGACAAAAGAACCTGGGCCGCCTCGAGCGCACCGGCTGCGCCGAGTGCGTGTCCGGTGACGCCTTTTCCGCTGGTCACCGCAACTTTGTTGTCGCCGAACACCGCGCTGACGGCCTGCGCCTCTGCTGCATCGTTGAGGGGGGTCGACGTTCCGTGGGCGTTCACGAGTGCAATGTCAGAGGGGGAGAGCCCTGCATCTTCAAGGGCGAGTCTCATGCACGCGATTGCGCCGGTCCCCCCGGGTGCTGGTGCCGTGATGTGGTGAGCATCGGCATTGCTGGCTGCACCGATGATCTCGCCGATGATCCGCGCGCCGCGCGCAACTGCGAGGTCGTATCTCTCGAGCACGAAGACCGCCGCACCTTCGCCCATCACGAATCCGTCGCGCTTTGCATCGAACGGCATCGACGCGCCCGACGACGACAGTGCGGTCATGTTGCCGAATCCGGCGAGCGAAGTTGCCGTTGCTGCACACTCCGAACCACCGGTGGCGACCGCATCACAACGACCCCAAGCGATCAGACGTGCCGCGTATCCGAGTGCATGCGTGCCTGCCGCGCACGCCGTGCAGATCGTTTCGTTGGGACCCTGCAGCCCGTACCGCATCGAGATCGCTGCTCCAGACGCATTTGCCATCATCATCGGCACGAGAAAAGGGGACACGCGTCGCTCGCCCTTTTCGAGACGCACCTGCACCTGCTCTTCGAGCGTGTGCAATCCACCGATGCCCGTAGCAAAGATGGTTCCGAACCGGGCAGGATCAACTTTGATGTCGCCTGCCTGGGTGAAGGCTTCGGCGGCGGCGGCCAGAGCGTATTGCTCGACCTGATCGGCTCGACGCGCCTCCTTCGGGTTGTCGAAGTACGGAAGCGGATCCCAGTCGTCGATGGCCGTGGACTTGGTGCCCGTCAGGCCTGGCCCGAGAAGACCTTTCCAATAGGCATCCTTGCCGATTCCGCACGGGGCAACCACTCCGTAACCGGTGATCGCAACACGGTGTCCTGCGCCAATCATCGCGACAGTGGGTGCCCTAGAGCTTTGCCATGATGAGGTCGAACGCGACACCAACCGTCTTGACGTCGTTCAATTCTTCCTCGGGGATCTCGATGCCGAACTCTTCCTCGAGTTCCATCACGAGTTCGACAACGTCGAGCGAGTCTGCGTCGAGATCCTCTGCGAACCGTGCTTCGCGTGTCACCTGTGCGGCCTCGACTCCGAGCGTGGCAACAGCACACTTCACGAAACGATCGAAATTCTCCTGGCTCATGTGGCCCTCCTTGTTTGTGTTCATTTTCGCACAGCAGGCCCGCCGTGCTCGTCCTTTTGGTCAGTGACCCATGCCCAGACCCCCGTCGACGGGGATCACAGCTCCGGTGATGTAGGCGGCATCGGGACCGGCGAGAAAAGCGACCACACCGGCGATTTCCTCCGCGGTTGCCACCCTCTGCAGCGGCACTGCGTCGGTGAGCTCTTTCATGCGTTCGTCGCCGAGAGCGGCGGTCATGTCCGTTGCCACGGGGCCGGGCGCAACGACATTCACGGTGATGTTCCTCGAACAGAGTTCGCGTGCGAGCGACCGGGCAAAG